>JAQGII010000459.1 GCA_028291305.1 Caulobacteraceae bacterium | reverse complement strand
TGTTCGGCCCCGCCCAGGGGCTGCATGGCGCCACCTTCGTGGTGGACGACGCCTTCTTCCGCGATGAGCTGGACCCCGACAACATCGTGGTCGACATCGGCCGCGCCACCGACACGCTGAAGGCCATCCTGAAGCCGATCAACTACGCCAACCTGGACGAGCACGCGCCGTTCAAGGGCCGGGGCGCCACCACCACCGAATTCCTGGCCAAGCACATCTTCGACGAGATGGCCGAGGCCATCAAAGCCGGCGAGCTCGGCCCGCACGCGTCGGGCCTGACCAGGCTGCGGGTGACGCTGGGCGAGTCGCACGTGGCCCGCGCCTGGTGCGAGGCCTCCCTTGCCTAGGGTTTACTTCGCCGTTCCCGGCGACATCGAGACGCGCACCGGCGGCGCCCTCTACGACCGCAAGGTGATCGAGGCCCTGCGCGAGGACGGCTGGTGGGTGGAGCTGCTGACCTGGCCGGCCAGCTTCCCCTTCCCCAACGAGGTGGACCGCGACGCGGTGGACGACAGCCTCGCGGCCGTCCCGGACGGCGCCCTGGTGGTCATCGACGGCCTGGCCCTGGGCGTGCTGTCGGGCCTGGCCCGGCGCGAGGCGCAGCGTCTTCGCCTGGTCGCACTGGTGCATCACCCGCTGGCCCTGGAGACCGGCCTGTCGCCCAACATCGCGGCGGAGTTCGCCGCCTCCGAGCGGGACGCCCTGGCCTCCTGCCGGGCGGTGATCGTCACCAGCGAGACCACCGCCGCCATCGTCGAACACGCCTTCGACGTGCCGGGCGCGATGATCACCGTGGCTGCGCCGGGGGTGGACATCGTCCCGCCGGCCCCGCGCGGCGAGCGCCGGCCAGGGCCTGTACGCCTGCTGGCGATGGGCTCGATCAACCCGCGCAAGGCCCACCATGTGCTGGTGGACGCCCTCAGCCGGATCGCCGATCTCGACTGGACCTGCACCATCGCCGGCAGCCTGGAGCGCGACCCGGAGACGGCGGACGATCTGAAGCAGCAGGTCGCCGATCTCGGCCTGACGGATCGCATCGCCGTGGTCGGGGAGGTCTCGGAAGCCGAGGCCGCGTCCCTCTACGCCTGGGCCGACATCTTCACCCTGGCCAGCCTCTACGAAGGCTACGGGATGGTCTTCTCCGAGGCCATGGCCTGCGGCCTGCCCATCGTGGCGACGACGGGCGGCGCCATTCCCGAAGTGGTCGGCGCCGAGGCGGGCCTGCTGGTGGAGCCCGGCGACGCCGAAGCCTTCGCGGAGGCCCTGCGCGCCCTGGTGGAGGGTCCCGACCGCCGGGCTCTGCTGGCCGAGGGCGCGCGCCGGGCCGGCGCGTCGCTGACGGGATGGGACCGGACGGCCGAGCAGATCGCCGCCTGCCTCGACCGGCTCTAGGCCGGCATTTCGAACGCGCAATCGAACAACACATCCGCGCCCAAATGATGCGTCACGGTGCGCGGGCGCCGGGCGCAAGCCAACTCGTCGATGGGCGGCAGGTTGATCCCGACGGGACCCGATCCGATGATCATGGGAGCGATGGACAGGTGCAGCCGGTGAAGCGCCCCTGCCGCCAGGAAGGTCGAGACCGTCGCCGCGCCGCCCTCGATCAGGATGCGCTTGAAGCCATGCTCGGCCAGGGCCGCCACGATATCGGCCGGGGCGATGCCGTCCCCGGCGCCGGGGACCACGAGGGGCGTGATCCCGTCCGGCCGCGCCCGCGCCTCGCTCTGGATGGCGAACACCGGCGCGACGCCGTCGCAGCCCATGCGGGTTTCGGCGGGCAGGCGGAAATTGGGGTCGATCACCACGCGGGCGGGACAGGGGCCCTCGACCTCGCGCACGTTCAGCTGCGGATCGTCGGCGATCACCGTGCCGATCCCCACCACCACCGCGTCGACCAGGGCGCGCAGGCGGTGCAGGTGGCGGATGGCCTCGGGGCCGTTGATGTAGCGCGACTTGCCGGTGGCCGTGGCCACCCGGCCGTCGAGCGACTGACCGAGCTGGCCGATGACGAAGGCGGGGTCGGCGCGGCCCAGCGCGACCGGCGCATAGAGGCTCCACAGGGGGCAGTCGTCCGGCGTGGGCGGGGCCTCGGCGCCGCGGCCCGCCGCCAAATCGACCAGGGACGGCCAGACTTTGTGCAAGGCAAAGGCGGCGGGGTCCTGGTTTTCGCTCGGGCTAAGCAACATATCCTCTTGGTGGCCTGGGACAGCGCCTGTTTGTCCCAGGCTGCTCTTGTAGATACAACACGCAACGTTCATTGAAAGCCCAGGTCGATATGGTTCATAGACCCGCCTTTCACCTATCCGAACCCGCGCGCGCGTTTTTTGTTGGACCCATTCGGAGGGACCTTTGAGCGAATTTTCGACCCTTCTGGGCAAGGTGCTGAGCGATGACGCCCACCTGGCCCAGGACCGCGCCGCCGCCGAGCTGCGCGCTGGTCGTCCGCTGCTGATCGAGGCGGCGGGGCGTCTGACCCTGACCGCCGCGCTCGACGGCGCGTCGCCGTCCCTGTTCGGCGTCTTCTCCGGCCTCGACAACGGCGTCCTCGCCCTGACCCCGCAGCGGGCCCGCATGATGGGCCTGGCGGTGGACTATGAGGTGGCCCTGCCGCTGGCGGGCCTGGACCTGCAGTCCGCCAAGCACCTGGCGTCCGACCCGCGCCTAAAGGCGCCCACCACCTGGACCGAGGCCACGGCCGGCGCCCTCGGGGCCATCGACCTGTGCAAGACCGCCCTGCTGCTGCCGGCCGTGCTGGCCGCGCCCCTGCCGCTGGACGCCCAGCTGCCGGCGCGCCTGCAGCGCTACCGCATCGACGCCCCGGCCGGCGAGCCCAACGCGCCCTACGACCTGGAGATCGTATCCCAGGCGGACGTGCCCCTGGCCAGCGGCATCAAGGGCCGCTTCATGGTGTTCCGCGGCGGCCCGGCCCCGCGCGACCAGGTGGCCATCGTCGTCGGCGATCCCGATCCGGCCAAGCCGGTGCTGGTGCGCGCCCACTCCGCCTGCCTGACCGGCGACCTGTTCGGCTCCCTGCGCTGCGACTGCGGCGACCAGTTGAAGAACGCCATGGCCCGCCTGGCCGAAGAGGGCGGCGGGGTGCTGCTCTATCTTGACCAGGAAGGCCGCGGCATCGGCATCGGCAACAAGATGCGCGCCTACGCCCTGCAGGACGACGGTTTCGACACCATCGACGCCGATGCGGTGCTGGGCTTCTCGGCCGACGAGCGACGCTACGAATACGCCGCCTCGATCCTGCACACCCTGGGCTACCGCAAGATCACCCTGCTGACCAACAACCCCGAGAAGATCGGCGCCCTGACCCGGGCGGGGATCGAGGTGGCCGGCCGGCAGGCCCTGTTCGGCGGCGTCACCGCCCAGAACCACAGCTACCTGCACACCAAGGCCGCCCGCGCCCAACCCATCCTGCACGACCTGCGGGACCGCGGCGAGGCGACCGGGACCGACTGACCGGGCGGGGCGCCAGCGGGGCGGAACTTGGCCGGCCGGTCCCGCGCTGTGCAGCGGGCGGGGAGGGCAGGGAACGCCGCCATGACCATGACCGCCGAGCAGGCCAGGGCCCACGCCGACGAGGTGCGCAGCACCAGCGCCACCATCCTGCGCGGGCTGTTTGCGGTGGAGACGATCGACGCCTGGAACGCGGCCTTCCAGCCGCTGCTGGCGGAGGCGATGGCCACCGAGAGCGACGACCCCAACCGCGGGCCGGGCCGCTTCTACGTCACCCTGCCGTTCCACGGCCTGTGGGCCGATCCGGCGATCATCGACAATGACGCGATCATGGCGGTGGTGGCGGAGCTGGTCGGCGCCGACGGGGTGATGTGCCAGCTGGCCAGCGATACCCCGGTGCGCGGGTCCGACTACCAGCCCCTGCATCGCGACACCCAGCTGCTATTCCCGGAGACCGGCGCCGAAAGCCCGCCGTATCAGCTGGCGGTCAACTTCCCCCTGGTCGACGTCACCGACGAGACCGGTCCGATGGAGTGGGCGGCGGGCACGCATATGCTGTCCAAGGCCGAGGGCCTGCGCCGGATCGAGACCGGCGAGGCGCCCCTGGTCAGGGCCTATATGAACCGCGGCGACGTGATGATCCGCGACGTGCGCCATATCCACCGCGGCACGCCCAATCCCTCGGACATTCCCCGCCCAATGGTGGTGATCGGCTACAGCCGCCGCTGGCTGTACAGGCCCGAGGTCAACATCCGCGTGCCCCGCCCGGTGCTCGAGGGCCTGCCCGAGCGCGCCCGGCGCCAGCTGCGGTTCAACCCGGTGTTCGAGACGGTGGAGGAGGCGGGCCTGGCGGGGGAAAGCTACCGGCTGTTCGCCTACTGAGGGTCGAAGGCGCGGATCAGGTCCTTCAGCTCCGGCTCGTCCACCAGGTCGGCGGCCTCCTCGCGTGAGGTCCACAGCTTCTCGCGCTGGTCCTTTTCCGGCCAGGCCAGGTGTTCGACGAACACCTCCAAGGCGAACACCGCCACCCGCACGTCGTGCACGGCCCCGCGGGGCATCCGCTTGCCGTAGCCGTAATCGCCCACAGGTTCGGCGGCGGCGTCGCCGATCACGCCGGCCTCCTCGTAGGCTTCCTGCGCGGCCGCCTGGGCCGGCGTGCGGTCCTTCATCGGCCAACCCTTGGGCAGCACCCAGCGCCGCGTCTCGCGCGAGGTAATCACCAGCACCTCGATCCCGCCCGCCGCCTTGCGGCGCCAGGGGAGGGCGGCGAACTGTTGGGTCCTCCTCTTGGGTTTGCCGAGCGTGCTCTTGGGCTTGCGCATCAGCCGAAGACCAGATGCGCGCCGCGCGCCAGGAAGTAGAACAGGGCGCTCAGCAGCGCGGCGCAGGGCATGGTGATGACCCACGCCCAGACGATGTTGGTGGCCACGTTCCAGCGCACCGCCGAGACCCGCCGCGCGGCGCCGACGCCGACAATGGCGCCGGTGATGGTGTGGGTGGTGGAGACGGGCACGCCCAGGTTGGTGGCCAGGAACAGCGTGATCGCCCCGCCGGTCTCGGCGCAGAAGCCCTGTTGCGGGGATAGGCGGGTGATGCGCGAACCCATGGTGTGGACGATGCGCCAGCCGCCGAACAGGGTGCCCAGCGCCATCGCCGTCTGGCAACTCAGCACTACCCACAGGGGGACATGGAAGGCGCCGTCCAGCTTGCCGTGAGCGTACAGTAGCACCGCGATTACGCCCATGGTCTTCTGCGCGTCGTTGCCGCCATGCCCGAGCGAATAGAGGGAGGCCGAGACGAACTGCAGCCGGCGGAAGGTGTGGTCGGCCATCGCCGGCCGCGCGCGCACGAACAGCCAGGAGACCAGCAGCACCATCGCCAGGGCCAGGGCGAAACCCACCGCCGGCGAGACCACGATGCCGATGGCCGTCTTGACCACCCCGCCCCAGACGATCGGCTGCAGGCCGCCCTTGGCCACGCCCGCCCCCACCAGGCCGCCGATCAGGGCGTGCGAGCTGGACGACGGGATACCCAGGAGCCAAGTGGCGACGTTCCAGGTGATGGCGCCGCCGAGCGCGCCGAAGATCACCGCATCGCTGACGATGCCGGGCTGGATGATGCCCTTGCCCACGGTCTGGGCCACGTGCAGCCCGAACACGGTGAAAGCGATGAAGTTGAAGAAGGCCGCCCAGATCACGGCGTATTGCGCCGGTAGAACGCGGGTGGAGACGATGGTGGCGATGGAATTGGCGGCGTCATGCAGGCCGTTGAGAAAATCGAAGATCAGCGCGACGGCGATCAGCAGGACGATCAGCGCGGCCGCGAACTTGTTGTCCTTGACGCGCAGATGCGCGCCGACCGCGCCGAGGAAGTAGAGGATGAACCCCACGCCCGCGACGGCGCCGATCGGCCACCAAAGCAGGCCGACCAACAGGCCAAGCCCTCCGGCG
>JAQGII010000442.1 GCA_028291305.1 Caulobacteraceae bacterium | reverse complement strand
TGTTCGGCGACAAGGCGCACAAGATGGCCAACGTCACCGGCGTCGTGATCCCCGAGGGCGTCGACGGCGAGACGGTGCGCGCCCGCATGCGCGAGGACTTCTCGATCGAGATCGGCTCCTCCTTCGGCCCGTTGCACGGCAGGATCTGGCGCATCGGGGCGATGGGCTACAACGCCACCAAGCCCAATGTGCTGACCACGCTGGGGGCGCTCGAGGCGGTGCTGCGCGGCGTCGGCGCATCGGTCAGGTCCGGCGCGGCGGTGGACGCCGCCCTGGCGGTATTCGCAGGCGCGGCCTGATGGACCCGGCCGGCTACCCGCGCGACCTGGTCGGCTACGCCGGCCGCCCGCCCAAGGCCAACTGGCCGGGCGGGGCCAAGGTCGCCGTGCAGTTCGTGCTCAACTACGAAGAGGGCGGCGAGAACAGCGTGCTGCACGGCGACGCCGGCGCCGAAGCCTTCCTCTCGGACATGGTCGGGGGGGCGACGGTGGCGGGCGCGCGCAACATGGCCATGGAGAGCCTCTACGAATACGGCTCGCGGGCCGGCTTCTGGCGGCTGCATCGCCTGTTCACCGAACGCAGCCTGCCCCTGACCGTGTTCGCGGTGGCCTCGGCCATGCAGCGCAACCCGGCCGCGGTCGAGGCCATGATGCAGGCCGACTGGGAGATCGCCTCGCACGGCTACCGCTGGATCAACTACCAGGCCATTCCCGCCGAGGTCGAACGCGAGCACATCGCCCAGGCCATCGAGATCCAGACCGCCCTGACCGGCGACCGGCCGTACGGCTGGTACCAGGGCCGCACCAGCCCCAACACCGCCGCCCTGGTGGTCGAGGAGGGCGGCTTCACCTACGACGCCGACAGCTACGCCGACGACCTGCCCTACTACGACACCCGCTTTGGCAGGCCGCAGCTGATCGTGCCCTACACCCTGGACGCCAACGACATGAAGTTCGTGGCGCTGAACGGCTTCACCACCGGCGACCAGTTCTTCGCCTACCTGAAGGACGCCTTCGACGTGCTCTACGCCGAGGGCGAGACGGCGCCGGCGATGATGTCGGTCGGCCTGCATTGCCGCATCGTCGGCAAGCCGCCGCGGCTGGCCGGGCTGAAGAAATTCCTCGACTACGTCGCGGGCCACGACCGGGTCTGGGTCGCCCGGCGCATCGATATCGCGCGCCATTGGCTGGCCGAGCACCCCTATGCGGGGCCGGCGCGATGACCGACGCGGAGTTCGAGGCCTACGCCGCGCAGGGCGCGCGCCTGCTGGGCCTGACGCCCGACGCGCAGTCGTTGGCGGCCATCGTCGCCAACCTCAAGGTGCTGAACGCGTTGCAGGCCCAGTTCGTCGACCTGCCGCTGGACGACCATCTCGATCCCGCCGCGGTGCTGCGGCTATGAGCCACCTGATCGACCAGACCGCCGCCGAGATCGCCGCCGACGTCAGGAGCGGCCGGCAGACCGCCGTCTCGGTCGCCAAATGCGCCCTGTCGCAGGTCGCGGCCCGCGATCCGGAGCTCAACTGCTTTACCGGCGGCCTGCGCGACCGGGCCCTGGAGATGGCCGAGGCGGTCGACGAGACCATCCGCCAGGGCCGCGATCCCGGCCCGCTGGCCGGCGTGCCCTTCGCGGTCAAGAACCTGTTCGACATCGAGGGGGTGGTCACCCTGGCCGGGTCGGTGATCGAGGCCGGCAAGCCGGAGGCCGCCGCCAACAGCGCGATGGTCAGCCGCATGGAGGCGGCCGGCGCGGTGCTGCTCGGCGCGCTGAACATGGACGAATACGCCTACGGCTTCACCACCGAGAACAGCCACTACGGCGCCACGCGCAACCCGCACGATCCCGCGCGCATCGCCGGCGGGTCGTCCGGCGGGTCGGCGGCGGCGGTGGCGGCGGGCCTGGCGCCCCTGTCCCTGGGATCGGACACCAATGGCTCGATCCGGGTGCCGGCGGCGCTGTGCGGCGTCTACGGCCTGAAGCCCACCTTCGGCCGGCTGTCGCGGCGCGGGACCACCCCCTTCGTCCACAGCCTGGATCATGTCGGCCCGTTCGCCCGCACCGTGCGCGACCTGGCCCTGGTCTACGACGCCCTGCAGGGTCACGACCCCGAGGATCCGGTCTCCAGCGACCGGCCGGTCAGGCCGGTCTCGCCGGACCTGGACGGCGGGCGCACCAGCCTGCGGGTGGGCCTGCTCGGCGGTTGGTTCAAGGAGAACGCCTCGCCGGAGGCGACCTGCGTCACCGAACTGGTGGCGTCGCGCCTGCAGGCGCGCAGGGCGGAGCTGCCGGGGGCCAAGGCGGCCCGGGCCGCCGCCTTCTGCCTGACCGGCGCGGAAGGCGGCAGCCTGCACCTGGCCGACCTGCGCGCGCGGCCGGGCGATTTCGATCCGGCCACCCGCGACCGGCTGATCGCCGGCGCCCTGCAGCCCGCCCATGTGCTGGCCAAGGCCCAGCGCGTGCGCCGCTGGTTCCTGCAGCAGGCGCTGGACCTGTTCGCCGAGTTCGACATCCTGCTGGCCCCGGCCACGCCCTTCCCCGCCACGCCGATCGGCCAGGCGACCACCCAGCTCGGCGGCGAGGAGGTTTCGGTGCGCGCCAACCTGGGCATCTACACCCAGCCGATCAGCTTTATCGGCCTGCCGGTGCTGACCGCGCCGGTGATCAAGAAAGGGGCCCTGCCGATGGGCGTGCAGATGATCGCCGCGCCCTGGCGCGAGGACCTGCTGATGCGCGCCGCCGCCTGGCTCGAGGCCGAGGGCGTGGTCGGGGCCAGGAAGCCCTCCAGCCTGCCCACGGCCCCCGCCCGTTCCCAGGCCGCGCACCATGACCATTAACGACCCCGCGGTGCTGGCCGAGGTCGCCGCCGCCTTCGCCGCCTACGAGGCGGCGCTGATGGCCAACGACGTGCCGGCGCTCGACGCCCTGTTCTGGGCCTCGCCCCATGTGCTGCGCTACGGCGTGGGCGAGAACCTGTATGGCCAGGACGAGATCGTCGCCTTCCGCGACGCCCGGCCCGGCGGCTCGCCCCAGCGGGTGCTGACCCGCACGGTGATCACCACCTTCGGCCGCGACTACGCCACCGCCAACACCGAGTTCAAGCGGGCAGGATTCGAGCGCGTCGGCCGCCAGAGCCACGCCTGGGCGCGTCTGCCCGAGGGCTGGCGGATCGTCGCCGCCCATGTCTCGATGATGGCGGACAGCCACTGATGGACGGCCTGCACCCTGTCCTGGCCCGCGCCGACCTGACCGGCCGCCCGGTGGCGGCGGGCGACCACGGTCGCTTCGTCGCCGTCTACGGCCACCTGTTCGACCATTCGCCGTGGGTGGTGGAGCGCGCCTGGGCGCTGCGGCCCTTCGCCGACGCCAAGGCGTTGCACGCCGCGATCCTGCGCGTCCTGGCCGAGGCCGGCGAGGACGAGCGACTGGCGCTGGCGCGGGCGCACCCGGAACTGGCCGACAAGGTGGCGATGGCGCAGGGCCTGACCGAGGACTCGGCCAAGGAGCAGGCCAGCGCGGGGCTGGACCGCCTGAGCGGCGAGGAGTACCGCCTGTTCCACGACCTGAACCGGACCTACCGAGAGCGCTTCGGCTTTCCCTTCATCATCTGCGTGAAGCTCAACGACAAGGCGTCCATCCTGGCGGCCATGCGGCGGCGGCTGGACCACACCGCCGCACAGGAGTTGCAACAGGCCATGACCCAGGTCGGACTGATCGGCCAGCTGCGGCTGGCGGATATCGCGGCGGACGCCTGATGGCCGGCCAGCTGACCACCCATGCGCTGGACATCGTGCTCGGCCGCGGCGCGGGCGGGCTGACGGTCGCGGTAACCCGGCTGGAGCCGGTGCGCGAATTCCTCGGCGAGATCGAACTGGACGCCGGCGGCCGCGCGGTGCTGGTGGGCGGGGACAGCTTCCAGGCGGGGGTCTACGAACTGCTGTTCAAGGTCGGCGA
Source organism: Caulobacteraceae bacterium (assembly GCA_028291305.1). Taxonomy (GTDB): domain Bacteria; phylum Pseudomonadota; class Alphaproteobacteria; order Caulobacterales; family Caulobacteraceae; genus BOG-938. The sequence continues at coordinate 3,456 of JAQGII010000442.1, read as the reverse complement.
CTATCACCGCGCAAACAACCTGGGCGGCGGCTTCCTCGATGAGGTCCCGATCCGATTCGGGGTGGCGGACGGGGCCGTTCATTGCCATGTACCGCTTCTGATCAGCCTTTACGGCTACAGCACCTATCGCGGCGGATAATCCATGCGTCTGAAGTTGCCGGCGAGTCTCGACCCCTTCCTGCTGCTCCTGATCGGCACGGTGGCCCTGGCCAGCGTGCTGCCCTGCCGGGGCGAAGGGGCGGTGGTGTTCGGCTGGATCACCAACGCCGCCATCACCCTGCTGTTCTTCCTGCACGGGGCCAAGCTATCGCGCGAGGCCGTGGTGGCCGGGGTCGGCCACTGGCGGCTGCACCTGCTGGTCGCCGCCTCGACCTTCGTCCTGTTCCCCGTGCTCGGCCTGGCGGTCAGGGCCCTGGGCCATGGCCTGATCGACCCGAACATGACGGCGGGGGTGCTGTTCCTGTGCCTGCTGCCCTCCACCGTGCAGTCCTCGATCGCCTTCACCTCCATCGCCCGGGGCAATGTGCCGGCGGCGGTGTGCAGCGCCACCCTGTCCAACGTGGGGGGTATCTTCATCACGCCGCTGCTGGTGGGGATGTTGATGGGCGCGCGGGGCGGCGGCGTCTCGCTGCATTCCATCGGAGCCATCGCCCTGCAGCTGCTGCTGCCTTTCGTCGCAGGCCACCTGTCGCGGCCGCTGACCAGCCGGTTCCTGACCCGGTACAAGAGCATCGTCAGCAAGGTCGACCGCGGTTCGATCCTGCTGGTGGTCTACACCGCCTTCAGCGCCGCCGTGGTCGAGGGCCTGTGGCGCAAGCTGTCGGTGGCCGACATCGCCCTGGTGCTGGTGCTGGACGCCGTGGTCCTGGCCGCGGCCCTGGTCATCACCACCTTCGCCGCGCGCAGCCTGGGCTTCTCGCGCGAGGACGAGATCGCCATCGTCTTCTGCGGCTCCAAGAAGAGCCTGGCCTCGGGCGTGCCCATGGCCGGGGTGCTGTTCCCCGCCGCCATGGTCGGGCCGCTGATCGTGCCCCTGATGCTGTTCCACCAGATGCAGCTGATGGTCTGCGCGGTGATGGCCCGGCGCTATGCGGCGCGAGTCGAGACGGAGTCCGCCGCGCAAGTGGTGGTGGCCTGACGAAAGCCCTCGCCCCGCTCTTGCGGGGGGCGAGGGCTTGACGCTACGGAACCTTCGCCCCGCCCTTGATCCACGAGCCCAGTTCGGCGCGCTCCCGGTCGGTGATGCCGGTCTCGTTGCCCAGCGGCATGGCGTGGCTGGCCACGGCCATCTCATAGATGCGCGGGGCGTACTTCTGGATATGGGCCGGGGTGTCGAAGGCCGCGCCGTTGGGCGGGGCGCTGAAGCCCTTATGCGTCGGCCGGGGGCTGTGGCAGGTCACGCAGTGGGTGTTCACCACCCCTTCCACCAGGGCGAAGGTCGCCGGCGGGCCGCCCGGCGCCTCGGGATGGACTTCGGTGGCGACGATCGCGGTGATGACGAACAGCATCGCGCCGTAGAACAGGAAGTCGTGCCGCGCCACGCCGGTGTGCAGCACGTTGAAGAAGTGGCGGATCGAGACCCCGGCCAGGCTCAGCAGGGCCAGCAGCAGCCAGTTCAGCGAATGGCCGGTGACCATCGGATAGTGGTTGCTGACCATGATGAAGATGACCGGCAGGGTCATGTAGTTGTTGTGCACCGAGCGCAGCTTGCCGGTGGCGCCCAGGCGCGGGTCGATCGGCCGCCCGGCCAGCATCGCCGCCACGACCTTGCGCTGGTTGGGGATGATCACCAGCAGGACGTTGGCCGCCATCACCGTGCCGATGATCGCCCCGACATGGATGAAGGCGCCGCGGTCGCTGAAGATGCGGGTCAGGCCGAAGGCGGCGCCCACCAGGATCAGGTACCAGAGCAGGGCGAACAGGCGCGGACGCTCGGCCAGGGGCGAGCGGCACAGGACCTCGTAGACGCCCAGGCCCCCGAGGATGCAGCCGATCCCGGCGGCGACCGCGCCCAGATGGGTGAAATCGACCTTGGCCGTGTCGATCAGATAGACCGGCGCCGCCCAGTAGTAGAGGACGCACAGCAGCAGGAAGCCCGAAAGCCAGGTCGTGTAGGCCTCCCACTTGAACCAGTGCAGGTGCTCGGGCATTTGCGGCGGGGCCACCAGGTACTTCTGGCTCTGGTAGAAACCGCCGCCGTGCACGGCCCACAGTTCGCCCTTGACCCCTTCGCGCGGCGGGTCGGGCGGGGCCAGGTTGTTGTCCAGCCAGACGAAATAGAAGGAAGCGCCGATCCAGCTGACGCCGGCGACGACATGCAGCCAGCGCAGGGCGAGGTTCAGCCACGCGGCAAGATCGTAGGCCATCAGGCGACGGCTCCGCTGTTCAGCTTCATGTCCTCTCCGAAAGCCCGATCGACCCGGTCTAGTGCAGGGCGGGCTCGGCCGACGGGCGCCCGGGGACCCCGCCGACGCCGTTGTAATAGAGGTTCAGCGCCACCGCCGCGATGGTCGACAGCAGCACGCCCGAGTTGAGCAGGGGCGCCAGCGCCACCGGCATGAACTGGAAGAACTTGCCGGCCACCAGCGGGATCAGGCCGATCCCGACCGAGATGGCGACCACGAACAGGTTGTTGCGGTTGCCGGCATAATCGACCCCCGACAGGATGCGCACCCCGGTGGCGGCGACCATGCCGAACATCACCAGACCCGCGCCGCCGAGCACGAAGCTGGGCGCGGCCTCCACCAGGGCGGCCAGTTTGGGGCTGAGCCCCAGCGCCACCATGATCAACCCGCCCGCCACGCAGACGTAGCGCGAACGCACCCCGGTGACGCCCACCAGGCCGACGTTCTGCGAGAAGGAGGTGTAGGGGAAGGTGTTGAACACGCCCCCGAGGATGGCCCCCAGCGCATCGCCGCGCAGGCCCCGCGCGATGGCCTTGCGGTCCAGCGGCCGGCCGACCATCTCGCCGACGGCGAAGAACATGCCCAGCGACTCCACCATCACCACGATCATCACCAGGCACATGGTGGCGATGGGGACCGGCTCGAAGCGGGGCAGGCCGAACTGGAAGGGGACGACCAGGCCCACCAGGGGCGCGGCGGCCACGTGCGCGAAGCTCATCCTGCCCAGGGCCGCGGCCGCCGCGCAGCCGGCGATCACGCCCAGCAGCACGGCGGAGTTGTTGAGCAGGCCCCGGGTGAAGCGGGTCAGGGCCAGGATCACCACCAGGGTGAACAGGGCCACGCCCAGATAGAGCGGCGAGCCGTAGTCGGGCTGCGAGGGCTGGCCGCCGGCCGCCCAGTTGATCCCGATATTCATCAGGGAGATGCCGATCACCAGGATCACCGTGCCGGTGACCACCGGCGGGAACAGCCGCGCCAGCCGTCCGATCAGGGGTCCGACCAGGAACCCGAACACCCCCGAGGCGATCACCGCGCCGTAGATCAGCTGCAG
>JAQGII010000423.1 GCA_028291305.1 Caulobacteraceae bacterium | reverse complement strand
GGCGCGCCAGGGTCAGCCCCGCCGCCAGCTCGCAGAACAGCAGCGGCCCGTCCGGCAGCACCCATTCCCCCGCCGCCAGGGTGAAGAAGGCCGACAGGTTCAGGGCCAATGCCGCCCACGCGCCGGCCTCCTGGCCGAACAGACGCGCCGTCAGCCGATACATCAGCCAGCTGGAGCCGGCGAACAGGGCGATGAACGGCAGTCGCACCCAGCGGCCGTAGCCGACCGCCTGCCCGGCCGCATGGGCGATCCACTGGTGCAGCGGCGGGTGGTCGAAATACGAAAGATGCAGATCGCGAGCGACGGCGGTCGAATAGGATTCGTCCATGCCCAGGCCCATGACCGCGGCGGTCGCCAGCCGCGCCAGGACCGACAGCCCTATGATCCAGAGGACCTGCCGGTCCGCGCGCGAGAGCGGCTGCGCCATGGTCACGCCGCCGCGACCGGCGCTCCGCTGTCCAGGCCCGCCCCGGCGGGCGCCATGGAGCGGCGCAGCGCGATACAGGCCGCCAGCGCGAAGGCGCCCAGGCAGATCCACCACTCCTGCCACAGGCTGAAGCTGATGGCGCCGATCACCAGATAGACGGTCGCGGTGGCGCAGGCGGTGGCGGCGAACACCCGCTCACCCGCGAACCTCGAGATGCGCCAGAACAGAAAGACGAAGAAGGCCGCGATCAGCACCGCGCCCGGCAGGCCCAGTTCGAACCACGCCTGCACCGCCCCGTCGTGCGGATGCAGCTGGATATAGCCCGGGAAGGTCCGGCTGGCGTCCAGGCCCCATCCCGTCAGGGGGTCCTCGACCAACCGCTGGTTGGTGAAGGCCCAGATCTCCATCCGCCGGTTCCAGGACGCCGGCAGATGTCCATAGATCCGGTCCCAGAGGCCGACCTTCTGCATCGCCAGCATGGCCCACGGCGTCGCCAGCCAGTAGGCGCCCCACAGCGCCCCGAGCCCCAGGATCGCCGGCTTCCCGAGCTTCAGGACCAGGACGAAGGCGATCGCCCCCACGAGGATCGCCAGCGACGGGCTGTCGCCGCGCAGGAACACCGTGGAGAACACCACGGCCGCCGCCAGCAGCAGCACCAGCAGGTTGCGGCCCGCGCGCTGCAGGGCTACCCCCGCCGGCCAGATCAGCGCGGCCAGGACATAGGCGCCGACCGCGACGTTGCGCACCGCCAGGTCCGGACGGACCTTGGGGGTCAGGATGCCTTGCATGCGTTGATAGAGAGCCGCCTGGGTCAGGCCTTCGATCACCAGGATGACGGCCAGGGCGATGAGGCCGTAGCCCAGCCAGCGCAGCGCCTTGTCCGCGGTTTCCTTCCGCAGGGTTCCTGCAGCGACCACGAAAGCGCCCGACAACAGCAGTTGCAGCGCCATGTGCAGGGGCGTGAGCCGGCCGAGGTCCTTCAGGCTGTGCACCGCCAGGTTGGGCGCGGCGCTCCAGCTCATGCTGATGGCCGCCCACGCCACCAGGGCCGCCAGGAGGCCGAAACCGATCCAGTCGGAGCCCCTGGGCCGCAGCAGCGGCAGGCACAACAGGCCCATGAGCCCAACGCCGGGCGCGAACCCGCGCGCGCCGAGGAAGCCGAACAGGGGCGTCAGCACGCCCATGGCGATCCATATGCCCAGCAGATACCGCTGGCTGCCCGCCTCAGTCTCCAAACCCCGTCCCCCTTCAGGCCGCCTGGCGCCTGCTCCCGGTCGTCACGCCGCGTGCGCGCCGCGCTTGGCGCCGTCGCCCCGCCCGCCCCTCAGCCGCTTTGCGGTGGCCGAGATGCGGTGTCTCAGTTGTTCCCAGGCCGCGACCTGGCCCGACACCACCCAGTTCATCTGGATGACCTTGCGCGGACCGACATAGGTCTCGTGCCCATGCCACGAGGCGTCCGACCGGCGGAACACCAGCAACGAGCCGAACGCCGGCGACACTTCGGCGGCGGTCGCGTTCAGGTCCTCGCCGTTGCGCAGCAGGCGCAGGCGTCCGCCGTCCTCCTGCCAGCCCTCGTTGAGGTACAGCAGGACGGTGATGATCTTCTTCTTGGAGTCGGTGTGGATGCGCCCGTCGCGCGCATCGCAGCGACCGCGCACCGTGAACATGGTCGGCTTGCCGGCCAGGTCGAGACCGAACTTCTCTTCGATGGCGCGGCGGAACTCGGGACCGTTCAGGCCGTCGAACAGCGCCTGCAGACCGGCCCCGACTTCGACTTCCGACAGGGGGAAGGAGCCGGCGTCCTTCATCTCGGGGAAGGCGCCCAGGATGGACTCCTTGGCCGCTTCGTCGAGGAAGCCTTCCACCACCACATAGTCGAAGGGGTCGGTCTGGAGCGGCGTCTGCGCCAACGCTTCCAACTTGAGCAGACCCATGGTCCAAGACCTCCGAAAACCGTCCGTCGCGGCGCGATAGAAGCGTCGCAATTCCGGCGCGTTTATGACCGGCGTCCCTGCCAGTCTCGCCTGAGTCCGGCCCGTGATCCAAATGGGGCGCCGGCCGCAGGCCCCGCGCTATCACAGGCCGGCCGCCGTGCAAAACGCCTTGGCGCCGCGCCCGCCCCAGCGCGGCTGGAACCTTCTGCAGCCACGCCGGTTCCCTCTCCTCGACCGCTCATCGCGAGCGGTCGGCGCGGGCTCGGCGCGGCTCCGTCGAAGGGAGGCGCGCCGAGCCCTTTCGCGCTTCCATCCCCTTCGATCTCCGCATAGCTTGACCTGACTTCGCCGCAGGCGTCTGCTGCCGCTTGTCAGATTGCCCGCCCGCGCCAAGGGGTGCGGCCAGGCCCGGCGACGGGAGTTCTACATGACCGCACGCCCAGGATTCACCACTGCAAACTGGCGCTCGGCGCCCGTGTTCGACGGGCATTGCGCCACGCCGACGGACGTCGAGGGCGCCGCCGCCGTCTTCGCCCTGGCCGACACCCTCAACGGGCGCCCCCTGCAGATGGCCAAGCCCGTCCCCGTGATCTGGTACGCCGAGGACGAGGAGTTCGCCGCCCTGGTGGTCCAGGCGGAGGCGCATGAAACCGAGGATGACGGCGTCCTGGAATTTCTCGGCCTGCTGCTGCCCGGGGGCGAGACGGCGGTCGTGTTCGCCGACGACCTCGAGTTCGTCGAGCCCAGCGATCCGGTTTGGCTCGCCCTGCTGGAAGCCGATGGCGGGGGCGAGGAAGAGGGCCAGGAAGACGGGGCGGAATGGGCGGGCCTCGACCTGCCCGACGACGAGGGCAAGGACGGCGACTGGCGCGAACGCGAAAAGGACCTTCGCTGACCCGCCGACGCCCTTAGGTCTTCGGCTTGGCTTTTGCGGTCTTGCGGGCGGCCCGCGTCTTGGCGGTCGACCTTCTGGCGACGACCGGCTTGGGCGCGGCGGCCTTTGCCGGAGCCGCGACTGCGGGCGCGGCCTTGGGCGCGGGCGCCGTGGGCGGGACCTTCTTGGCCGCTGGGGCCGGCGGCTTCACCGCCGGGACGGGCTTGGCCGCCTCTGCCTTGACCGGAGCGGGTTTGACCGGAGCGGGTTTGACCGGCTCGGCCTTGGCCATCGGAGCCGGCTGGGGCGCCGGAGCGGCCTTCATCGGCGCGGGCGCGACGACAGGCTGCGGCGCTGCCGCGGGAACCGTCGGTTCCGGCTGGGCTTGCGCAGCCTTGACCGGTTCAGGCGCGGCCACGGGTTCCGGCGCGAGTTCGGCGACCGCCTCGATCACGGCGGCGACAGCCTTGGGAACCACCATTTCCAGTTCGGGCATGGGCGGCGCCGCGACGGGCGCGGGCTCGGGCTCGGCCACGGGCTTCACCAGCCGCAGCTTGACCACGTTCGCGGTGATCGCCTCCGGCGTCGCCAGCCGCATCCACCGGGTCATGCCCCAGTAGGCCATTCCGGCGGTCGAGGCGCCGATGAACATCATCCACAGGGGCGACATGGCGCCCAACTGGACCATGGCCGTCAACTGCGGGTCGAACGCGGACTTGGCCCCGTCCGGCATCAGGCTTTTAGGCGAAACGCTCTCAAACCAAGACATGGGATGGCTCCCGCTTTCCGGCGCTGACGTGCAGCAGCGTCATTGTGCGGTGCAACATACATCAATCTGGCCCGGGCGCAAATCGCCGCTTCAGGCGTCCAGGCGCCAGAGCTTGCCGATCCCCCCGGGGCCGCCCGCGGTCGCGACCACCCAGTCCACGGCGGCCTTCAATGCCGCTTCCAATCCCGCAGGCGCGTTCAGCAACACCAGCGCGCAGCCGTTCATCCGCATGGGATCGGTCAGCGGATGCAGGCGCGCCTCGACCGCCAGGGCCGAGGGCGGCCGCAGCGCCTCCAGACGGCGCAGGAAACTGTCGAAGGTCTCCAGGTCCTTCAGCGGCAACCAGACCAGCGCCGAGGCCGGCTTGGGCCGGCGCAGCAACGCCTGGAGCGTGTCGATGATCTGCGAATAGTCGTCGGGCCGCTCGAACGGGGGATCGATCAGGACGAACACTTGGCGGCTGTCGAGCGCGCGCGAACGCACCAGCTCGAACCCGTCCGTGTGCACCGCGCGGGCATGGCCGCGCGACGCCGCCAGGGCCTGACTGAGCGCGTCGAAGTCGTCCGTGCGCAGCTCCGCGCCGATGTATTCGTCGTCGCGGCGCAGCCGGTCGGCGATCAGCACGGGAGATCCGGGATAGATGCGCAAGCCGCCCAGCCGGTTGGCGTTCAGCACCGCAGCCTTCAGCGGCCGGAAGGCCTCGGGCGCATTGTCGTCGGCCATCAGCCGCGCCACTCCGGCCTCCGCCTCGCCCGACTTGCGGGCCAGCTCGCCGGCAAGGTCGTAGACGCCCGCCCCGGCATGGGAGTCCAGCACCAACAGGGGGTCCGGCAGACCGACCAGACGGTCCATGATCAGGGTGATCGCCGCGTGTTTGATCAGGTCGGCGAAGTTCCCCGCATGAAACGCATGTCGGTAATTCACTGATTCCCCCCTGGAACTTGGCTTTGATCTAACACGTTGGCTGAGATCGGCTGCCTAGCCGAAAGGCTAAAACGAACAGGGGTGATGACAGGCGCCATGCCATTGGATTGCCAGATGGACGGGCCGGTCCTGGCGCAGGCGGCCGGACTGTCCTACGCCAACGACCACGATCCCGGCATCACCCGCGTCAAGACCAGGTCGGGGTTCGCCTATCGGCATCCGTCAGGGGCCCCGGTGCGCGACGCGCACACCCTGGACCGCATCCGCGCCCTGGCCGTTCCCCCGGCCTATACCGACGTCTGGATCTGCCCCGATCCGGACGGCCACATCCAGGCCACCGGCCGCGACCAGCGGCGGCGCAAGCAATACCGCTACCATCCCCAGTGGCGGGCCCATCGCGACGAGAACAAATACGGCCGGATGGCCGCCTTCGCCCGCGCCCTGCCCCGCCTGCGCGCCCGGGTGGATGAGGATCTCGCCCGTCGCGGCCTGCCCCGCGAGAAGGTGCTGGCCGCGGTTGTGCGCCTGCTGGAGCTCACCCTGATCCGGGTGGGCAACGACGAATACGCCCGCCGGAACAGGAGCTTCGGCTTGACCACCCTGCGCAAGCGCCACGTGGACGTCTCCGGCGGCGGGGTCAGGTTCGAATTCCGGGGCAAGAGCGGCAAGATGCACAGGACCGGTATCCGCGACCGCCGCCTGGCGCGCATCGTCCATTCCTGTGAGGAGCTGCGCGGACAGAAGCTGTTCCAGTACATCGAGCAGGAGGGCGCGACCCACGCCGTGGAGTCCCAGCACGTCAACGCCTACATCCAGGAGGCTACGGGCGAACACTTCACGGCCAAGGACTTCCGCACCTGGGCGGCCACCCTGCTCGCGGCCCAGACCCTGGCGCAGGGCGAACGGCCGACCAGCCAGGCCCACGCCAAGCATGTGCTGGCCGCCTGCGTGAAGGCGGTCTCCCAGCGGCTCGGCAACACCCCTGCGGTCTGCCGCTCCAGCTACATCCACCCCGGCGTCCTGTCGGCCTACGCCGAAGATCGCCTGGCCGAGGCGTTCGGCGGATGCGCCGGCTCGGCCGAGGCGTTGGAACAGACCCTGCTGGAGTTCCTCGACCACCTGCAGACGGCCGCGCCCGGCGCTCCACGGGGCCACCCCGGGAAAAGGGACTAGTCTGGGACGGGGGATGAGACGATGCTTCTCGACGAGGAAGGGAGCAAACCATGCGACTTCATTCGATCGTCCTGGCCGCCGCGGCGGCCTTC
>JAQGII010000420.1 GCA_028291305.1 Caulobacteraceae bacterium | reverse complement strand
GCGGCAGCAACGTCACCCTGTCGGCCACGGCCTCGTTCACCTCGGCGGCGACGGCCTCGGCCTACATCGCCACCATCAACACCAACCTGACCAGCGTGAACACCGCCCTGACCAAGCTCGGGACCGGTTCCAACGCCCTGGCCAGCCACCTGCAGTTCGTCGGCAGCCTGCAAAACTCGCTGACGACGGGCATCTCCAACCTGGTGGACGCCGACATGGCTTCGGAAAGCGCCAAGCTCCAGGCGCTGCAGACAAAGCAGCAGCTGGGCATTCAGTCGCTCGCCATCGCCAACGCGTCCAGCAGCAGCGTGCTCTCTCTGTTCCGTTAATCGCGGACGGCGGCGGAGGGCTCGTCCCTCCGCCGCCCATTCCGCCTGATCGGAGAGCCGGACTTGAACCCCGGCTGAAGCCCAGATGAGCACCATCACCCAACTGACCACCGTTCCGGCCGACCTGGTCGGCGCTCAGCTCAATCCGCTGCCCCCGCCGGCGACCAAGGCGCCCTCGAAGACGTCCGCCACGACGTCCTCGACCGCCTCGTCCTCGTCGCAAACCTCGGGAGACTCCGAGCAACGTCTCGTGATCAAGGAAGGCGCCCAGACGGGCGTGTTCATCTACACCATCCTCGACCGGGCGACCGGCGCGGTGCTGGTGCAGATCCCGCGCGAGGAAGTGGTCAAGATCGCCGGCCGTCCCGACTATTCGGCCGGGCAGGTGGTCGACACCAAGGTCTAGGCTCCGGCCTGGGCTTTCAGAGTTTGGTCAAGTCCACGGATGCCAGGGGCAGCCGGCGGACCCGCTTGCCTGTTGCGGCGAACACGGCGTTGCAGATCGCCGGCGGGGTCGGACCCACCCCCGGCTCGCCGATGCCGCCCCATTTGGGCCCGCCCGACAGGTGCAGATAGGTCTCGATCACCGGCGTCTCGGCCATGCGCACCGGCCGGTAGGTGTGGAAATTGGTCTGTTCGGCCGCGCCGTCCTTGAAGGTGATCTGGCCGAACAGGGTCTGGGTCAGGCCGAACAGGGCGCCGCCCTCCATCTGCTGGTGGATCGTGTTGGGGTTGGCGGCGTGATGGCAGTCCATCACCACCACCATGCGGTCCACCTTGACCTTGCCCTTGGCGTCGACCGTGACCTCGGCCGCCTGGCCGGTGACGGTGCCGTAGCATTCCATGATCGCGAGGCCGCGGCCACGGCCCGCGGCGATGGGCTGGGTCCAGCCGACCTTGTCGGCCAGCATGTCCAGCACACCGATCCAGTCGGCCCTGGCCAGGTGGGCGCGGCGGAACCTGTAGGGATCCTGCCCGGCGGCATGGGCCAGTTCGTCGACGAAGCTCTCGATGAAGAAGCCGTTCTGCGACGAGCCCACGCCGCGGCAGAAGGACACCGGCACATGGGTGTTGAGCAGGTTGGCCCCGACCGACAGGTTGGGGATGGTGTAGGCCGTCGGAGCGATGCACTCGACGGCCGGGCCTTCCATGCCGCTGGGCCCCAGATCGCGCCCCAGCGAACGCAGCAGGGAGGGCACGCCGATGCGGACCTCCACGGCGTCGGTCTTGCCGTCCGGGGTCAGCGCCGCCTTGAACCGGGCCGCCGCCTGAGGACGGAAGCGGTCGTGCAGCATGTCCTGCTCGCGCGTCCACACCAGCTTGACCGGACGGCCTACAGCCTTGGCCACCGCCACGGCCTGGCGCGTCTCGTCGACGTCGGCGCGCCGGCCGAACCCGCCGCCGACGAAGTTGACGTGCACAAACACCTTGTCCGGGGCGATGCCCGCGGCCTCGGCGGCCCCCATCAGCACCGCCGGCGGCGACTGGGTCGACACCCACACGTCCAGCCGGTCGGGCTGCAGCCACACGGTGGCGTTGAGCGGCTCCATCGGCGCGTGCGCCTGGTAGGGCGCCTCGTACAGGGCCTCGACCAGCTTGGCCCCAGGCTTGGCCAGGGCGGCGGCCGCATCGCCGTCGTTGCGGGCGGAGACCATCTTGCCCAGGGTGGCGTCGCGGTAGGTCTGGTCCAGCTGGGCCTGGTCGACCTTGCCCGCCGCTCCCGTGTCCCATTCGATCTTGAGATCGTCGGCCGCCGTCTTGGCGCGCCAGAACTTGTCGGCGGCCACCGCCACCGCGCCGTCCATCCGCACCACCTTGAGGATGCCCGGCCGGCCCTTGAGCGCGCTGTCGTCGACGCTGCGGACCTTGCCGCCCGGCACCGGACAGCCGATCACCGCGGCGTAGACCATGCCCGGCACGCGGGCGTCGATGCCGAACTTGGCCGAGCCGTCCAGCTTGGCCGGCGTGTCCAGCCGGGGGGTGGGCTTGCCCACCAGCCGGTACTGGTCCGACGTCTTGATCTTCGGCTCCCTGTCCAGCTTGATCGCCGCGGCGTCGGCGCAGACCTGGCCATAGGTCAGGCTGCGCCCGGTCGCCTTGTGCGCGATCACGCCGTTGTCGCAGCTGCATTCCGAAGCGTCGCACTGCCAACGCCGCGCGGCCGCCTCGACCAGACGGGCCCGTCCGCTGGCCCCGGCCTGCTGCAGGAACTCCCAGGAGCTGCGCACCCCCTGGCTGCCGACCGTGGTCATGGAGCGGTAGACGCCCTTCTCGCGCAGGTTGCGGTTGGCCGAGGCGTATTCGCATTTCACCTTGGACCAGTCGCAGTGCAGCTCCTCGGCGACGATCATGGCCAGGGCGGTGGAGGTGCCCTGCCCCAGTTCGTTGTGCGGGATGCGGATGGTGACGCTGCTGTCCGGATCGATCACCAGCCAGGCGCTGAGCTCGTCGGGATGGGCCGCCTCGGGGCTTTCGATGCGCCCGCCCATCGGCCTGGGCTGGTCGCCGGCCGGGGCGGCGAAGGCGCTGCGGGGCAGGTTCACGCCGATGGCCAGGCCGCCGGCGGCGCTGACCATGGCGCTGATCGCCTGGCGACGGGACAGTCCGGATTTGGCGCGGCGGCCGTCCTTGAGGGGGGCGTTCATGCGCTCAGCTCTTCTGGCCGGCCATCAGCGCGGCGGCGCGATGGATGGCCTTCTTGATGCGCGGATAGGTGCCGCAGCGGCAGATGTTGGTCATCCCCTTGTCGATGTCCGCGTCGGTCGGGACGGGGTTCTTCTTGAGGAAGGCAACGGCGGCCATGATCTGGCCGGACTGGCAGTAGCCGCACTGGGGCACGTCTTCGATCAGCCAGGCCTGCTGGGCCGGGTGGCTGGCGTCGGGCGACAGGCCCTCGATGGTGGTGATCGACTTGCCCGCCACCGAACCGACCGGCATCGAGCAGGAGCGGACGGCGACCCCGTCGACATGCACGGTGCAGGCGCCGCACTGGGCGATGCCGCAGCCGAACTTGGTGCCGGTGAGCTCCAGCTCGTCGCGAAGCACCCACAATAGTGGCGTTTCGGCCTCAGTATCGACGGATCGCGCCTTGCCGTTGACGGTCAGGATGATCATACCGCCTCCCCTGGATTGTGCTTCTTGATGGCTGAGCCTACCACGCCAGGACAATCGGCCAAGGGCGCCATCTTCAGGCCTTACGGGCCCGCCATGGTTCCCGGCTCGTGGGACCAGGGATATCTGGAGTTTCGATGATGCGCCTGATCCTGCTCGCCGCCGCCTCGGTCGTCCTGGTCGGCCTGACCGCCTCGACCGTGGACGCCGACAACGGCCCGATCCTGCCCGGCTACTGGGAAAGCACCAGCAAGGTGACCTTCCCCATCCCCAGCTCCAAGACCGAGCGCAAATGCGTCTCGGGCGAGCAGATCAACTCCTACCTGACCGGCCCGTCCAACCCCCACTACACCTGCAAGTACGACACCCGTCATCTGGAGGGCGGCCACGCCACCCTGGAAGGCGAGTGCATCGACTCCAGCGGCCTGCACTCGCACATCAAGGTCGACGGCGACTATGGCGCCGAGAGCTTCAACCTCGACGGCCACCTGAAGCTGATGCTGGGCGGCCTGGCCATCCCGATCAACGCCTCGATCGCGGCCCACCGCCTCAGCAGCGAATGCCCGGCGGGCACCGCCGACAACGACAAGAAGAAGAAGAAACAGGCCGAAGAAGCCGGCGGCTAAGCCACCAGTTGCTGCTTGACCCGCTCGGCCAGGATCTTGATGTCCAGCGGCTTGGGCAGGAAGGTCACCCCGGTCTCGCCTTCCAGCAGGTCCGAGAACTCCGCCTCGGCATAGCCTGAGATGAACATCACCGGCGCCTCGCCGAGGAACTTGCGCGCCTTCTTGAGCAGGGTCGGGCCGTCCAGCCCCGGCATGATCACGTCCGAGATCAGCAGGTCGATCTTGCCCGCGTACTGCTCGGCCAGCAGCAGCGCCTGTTCGCCGTCGGCCGCCTCGATCACCTCGTAGCCCCGCGCGCGCAGCAGGCGGGCGGCGATGCCGCGCACCGCATCCTCGTCCTCCACGAACAGGATCCGTCCCACGCCGGACAGGTCGCGCGCCACGGGCTTGGGCTTGGGCGCCTCGACCACCGGCGCCACGTTGAGCGGCGGGACATAGACCGGCAGGAAGATGCGGAAGGCCGCGCCCTCCCCCTCCTTGCTCTCCACGTGGATCCAGCCGTCCGCCTGTTTGACAATGCCGTAGACCGTGGCCAGGCCCAGGCCCGTGCCCTCGCCGACCGGCTTGGTGGTGAAGAAGGGCTCGAAGATCTTGGCCCGCACCGCCTCGGGGATGCCGGGGCCGGAGTCGGCCACCTCGATCAGGGCGCAGTCGCCCTCGCGCGCGGCGGTGTAGCCCAGGGCCAGGGCCTCCGCCTGGTTCAGGCGGGCGGTGCGGATGCGCACCACGCCCGGGGTCGTGCGGTCATGGCCGCGCATGGCGTCGCGGGCGTTGACGGCCAGGTTCATGACCGCAGTTTCCAGCTGGCTCTTGTCGGCGCGCACCAGCGGCAGGTTGCGGCCATAGTCGGTTTCGAGCTTCACGTCCTCGCGAAGCAGCCGGCGCAGCAGCACCTCGAACTCGCTGATCAGCTCGCCCAGGTCGAGCGTCTCGCGCTGCACGGTCTGCTTGCGCGAGAAGGCCAGCAGCTTGCGCACCAGGTCAGCCGCCCGCACCCCGGTCTGGCGGATCTCGTTCAGGCCCTCGTAGGACGGATCGCCCACCGGATGGCGGTGCAGCAGCTCGTCCAGCCGCAGCTGGATGGCGGTCAGCAGGTTGTTGAAGTCGTGCGCCACGCCGCCGGCCAGCTGGCCGATGGCCTGCATCTTCTGCGACTGGGCCAGCTGCAGCTCCAGCTGCTTCTGCTCGGACACGTCCACCAGGTAGACCAGCGATTTGCCGTCCAGCGCCGACAGGTAGAGGTGCGCCGTGCGCGCCGGCTCGCCCGCCAACTTGACCTCGATGGCGCCGGTGCGGCCGGCGGCGATGCGCGACGCCGCCTCGACGCGGCTGGCCGGCTCGATCAGCTCGCCGAAGGCGCGGCCCGGCTCGGCCAGCTCGGCGCTCATGGCGCGCAGGGCGGGGTTGGCTTCCAGGATGGCGGCGCAGAAGGGATCGGCGCCGTCCAGCAGGGCGGCCCCGAACGGCGCGGCCTGGGCCAGGGCGTCCAACTCCACCGGCGAGACCGTCTTGGGCGCGGCCGCGGCGGGAGCGGCGACGGCGGCCTGGGCCGGCTCGGCCAGGCGCAGCAGGGTGCGCCCCTCGTCCAGCCGCGACGCGCTCGCCCGCCAGGGGCGGCCCTCGAAATCGACATCGGCCTGGCCGAGCCTGCCTCGGCCGGCGGCCTTC
>JAQGII010000397.1 GCA_028291305.1 Caulobacteraceae bacterium | reverse complement strand
GCGGCCATCAGGCCAATGTTCCACTCGAGGGCGGACTGTCGCACGACCATGAGCGGCGTGGAAACACTGGACGACAGGACGCTCGCGCCCTGCAGGTCGCCACGGGCTGTCGCCAGGCCCTTTGCGCGTTCAATCACGGCTGCTGACTTTCGCTTTGCGTGGGCGTGTGCCCACAAGATCAGTGGGCGCTGGGAGGGAAACCGATGCGATCACGCGCTGTAGCGCAGCAGGCGTCCCGGCCGCGCTCCCGTCTCCACCCCATTCTCCAGCACGACCTGGCCATTGACGACGACCAGGTCCACGCCTTCGGCGAGCTCGAACGGGTGAGCGAAGGTCGCGCGATCCGCGATGCGGTCGGGATCGAGAACCGTGATGTCCGCGAAGAACCCTGGCCGCAAGCGGCCTCGGTCGCGCAGCTTGAGCCGATCCGCCGGCGCGGCGGTCATCTTCCGGATCGCGTCCGCGAGGCTCATCACTGCCTTGTCGCGAACGAACCGGCCCAGAACTCGCGGGAAGGATCCGAAGCTTCTCGGATGGATCCGGCTGCCGTCATTGCGAGCCGGCAGCGCCAGGCCGTCCGAGCCGATGATCGCAAGCTCGTCCCGCATGAAGCTGACCACGTCCACTTCTTCCCGGTAATGCAGGACCACATGGATCTCATTGCCGTACTCTTCGAGGAGCTGAAGGGACAGTTCCTCTCCTGAGAGGCCCTGGCCTTGGGCGATCTCCGCAATCGTGCGGCCGACCATCTCCTGACACTGCGGCGGCGCCGCCGAGACAATGAATCGGTCCCAACGCCACCGGCCTTCAGCCGGCCACCAGCTCTGCGCCGCGTCCTGCAAGGCCTGCCGCCGGGTGGCCGGATCGCGCAGGCGTTCGCGCATGGCTTCGAGGCCGCCGGCCTGAACCCAGGACGGCAGATATTGCGAAAGCGCGGAAGAGGATGCGTCGTAAGGATAGACGTCGAAGGCCACGTCCAACCCATCCGCGCGGAGACGGTGGAACCGCTCGAGCACCTCGCCGCCCTTGCCCCAGTTGGACGGCTGATTGATCGCAAGATGGGAGTATTGCAGGCGCACGCCCGACGCGCGCGTCGTCGCCGCCGCCTCGTTGAAGGCCTCGAGCTCCGTCACGCCGGCGGCGCGGATATGAGTGGCGTACATGCGATCGTACGCGCTCGTCAGATTGACGAGTTCCTGAACCTCCTCCTGGTCCGCATAGCAGGACGGCACGATCGAGAGACCCGTCGTGAAGCCGAAGGCGCCCTGCTCGAACGCCTCGGCCAGGAGGCGCGACATGCCTTTGCGCGCATCCGCCCGACACGGGCCCGCGACTCCGCCGAGGCCTGCGGCGATCCGCAAGGCGCCATGCCCGACGAGGGGAACGAGGTTGAGCGCGGGTGCGGCCGCCTCGACCCTGCGGGCGTAGCCGTCGAGATCGGTCCAGTCCATGTCCGCTTCGTCGAGCGAGACGACCTGCATAAGGCCCCGGTGCTCATCGAGGTGAGCCGGGTTGATCGGAAAGGCCGAGAGACTGCAGTTGCCGATCACTTCCGTGGTCACGCCCTGGTGCAGCTTGCTCTCGCAGCACGGATGGCAGACCGCGCTCAGGTCCGAATGGGTATGGATGTCGATGAATCCCGGGCTGATCAGCCGCCCGTCCGCCTCGATGATCTTCGCCGCCCCGACGTCGGAGGGAAGCTGTCCGACGGCGCGGATCCTGTCCTTCTCGATCGCCACGCTTCCCGACCGCAGTTCGCCGTCGTCGTCGAAGTAGTGGCCGTTTCGAATGAGCAGATCGAAATACATTTACCTACCCCGGTCGGCGGAAAGGCGGGACGCGCAGCCCCACAGCTTCCGCGTTGGCGACACTGACAATCGGCGTCGGGGATCTGGACGCCGGCCCGAACATAGCGCCATGGAGCGTGTCCACACAACGGGATAGTTATCCCAAAAACAACGCATCGCGGACAAGGGAGCTCGACGACCCTCGCCGGGCGGGGGGTGGCGCTCGGCCCTCCGAAGGCCCAAGCTGCGTTCACTTGGTTGAATCTTGTTCGGCCATAAGCCAAATTCGATCCGACGTCCCGGAGAACGGGATGAATTTTTCCCTGATGGAAGCCTGATGAGTCAGAAGCCTCCCGCGCGAGCGGCAAAACCGAAGGACGCGGCCCCGGCGCCAGCGAGGTCAGCCACGACCAAGACCCAGGCGGTCAAGGGGAACGTCCAGACCGGCGCCGTCAGGTCCGAATCCGACGTCGAGCGGTCAGGCGGCCGGTCGGTGGCGCGCACCTGCGCCATTCTGCGGCTGATCGGCCAGGGCGATGACGAAGGCGTCTCGCTGCTCGACGTGGGCGCAGCAACGGATCTGCCGAAGAGCTCGGCTCACCGCTACCTCCAGGTCCTGGAGGCCGAAGGCTTCGTGGAGCGCGATCCGCGCTCGTCGCGCTACCGGCTGGGCATCGGCCTCATGGCCCTGCAAACCGGCTTCATCGACCGACTGATTCAACGGACCCGGCCGTTTCTCGCGAAGGTTCGCGATCGATACGACGAGACGGTCAATCTTGGCATGCTGGTGGGCCATCAGATCGTCTATCTCGACATTCTCGAGAGCGCTCGCACGATGAGGCTGGCCGCCCGCAAGGGCGACACCGAGCTCATCCACGCCACAGCGCTCGGCAAGGCGATCGCCGCGACGCTTCCGGACCAGGAGGTGGTCTCGCTCCTGCGGCGCACCGGCATGCCCAAGTTGACAGACCGGACCATGACGACGCCGGAGGAGTTCCTCCACGAGCTTGAGCGCGTGCGCGCCTGCGGCTATGCCATCGACGACTGTGAGAACGAGCCTGAGGGGCGGTGCGTGGCGGTGTTCGTTCCAGGGCTGCGCACGCCGACCGCCGTCAGCCTGAGCGGGGTCGCCAGCCGATTCCCGATCGAGAGGACGCAGGAGGTCGCGGACAGCCTACGCGTGGCGGCCATGGAAATCAGCGGGGAGAACATCTCTCCGATGAAGCCGCTCGAGCGGCGACGCGCCTAACCTCGCGGGGCTCGACAAGCTGCGAGCTCCCCGCTCCCGCTCCCGCTCCCAAGCCCTCGCGCGATTCCGCGCCGCCGCCCCCCCAAGCGGCCGAAGCTCGCCGCCGACCGGAATATGCCGGCGGCTTGCACCCTGTCGCGCGCTCGCCGGATAGCGACGCACGCCAGGACGCAGATCTTTATTTTTGGGTGGACACCTCGGCCTCGCCGCAAGCATTATGGGACATCTGTCCCGATGTGCGGGACGACGAGAGCACCACCACCTCGAATTTGGGGATCCGTCAGACCTTCGGCGGCCGTGTTCTCCTGGCAATGAGGAGTCCGACCCTGTCTCAGCTGGAACCAAGCCGCGCCACGTACGAGCTGCATCTTGAGCAGTCGCACAACTACGCCCGCAGGGCGGCTGACGCGATCGCAGGCGGCGTGAACAGCAACGTTCGCCTTTCAGGCCAGAGGATCTGTTTCGCATCCGGGTCCGGATCGAAGCTCACGGACATCGACGGGAACGAGTACATCGACTTCGCGCTCGGGATGGGCCCGACGATCCTGGGACATGCCCCCCCGCCTGTGCTGAAGGCCGTTGAGGAGACGCTGCAACTAGGCCAGCTGTTCGCCGGCCAGCACCCGCTCGAACTCGAGCTCGCTGAGCTCCTGACGCGGCATATTCCGAGCGCCGAGCGCGTACGCATCGGGCTTACCGGCTCAGAGATGGTGCAGGCCGCCCTTCGCCTGGCCCGCGCCCACACGGGTCGGCCGGGCTTCATCAAGTTCGAAGGCCAGTACCACGGCTGGTTCGACAACGTGCTCGTGAACCACGCCGGCCCCGCGAACGACCCGGTGGAAGGCCTGCCCTTCCCGGTTCACCTCCAGACGCCGGGCCAGGACGTCTCTTCGACCTCTCACACTTACGTCCTGCCCTGGAACGACCTCGATGCGGTTCGTCGGTTCCTGAAGGACAACAGCGACAAGGTCGCGGCCATCATCACCGAGCCCGTCATGTGCAACACCGGCGTCCTCGCGCCGCGCGACGGATATCTTCAGGGCCTGCGTGAGCTCTGCGACCAATATAAGGTGGTCCTCATCTTCGACGAGGTGATCACCGGCTTCCGCCTGGGCCTGTCGGGCGCGCAAGGCATGTTCGGAGTTCTTCCGGACCTATCGACCTTCGCCAAGGCTTTCGGCGGCGGCTTCCCGGTCGCGGCCCTGGCCGGCAGCGCCGAGCTGATGAATCTCTTTGCCAACGGCGTAAACCACTCCGGAACCTACAACTCGAACCTGGTCAGCATCGCGGCCGGGATCGCGACCCTCCAGGTCCTCGCAGACGACAACGGCGCAGCCTTCGAGCGCATCGAACGCGTGGGCCAGTCCATCATCGGCGGAATTCGCGAGGCGGCGCAACGTCACGGGGCCAACCTGAAGGTGCTCGGATACGGCGCCGTCTTCCACACGCTTTTCACCAACGAGCCGGAGACCTACGACTACGCCTCCTACAAGCGGGCCGACGCTCAGCGGCAGGCCGTCTTCCTCGACGCCTTGCTGCCGCTCGGCGTGAGGCCGACCGGCCGTGGAACCTGGTTCGTATCCGCCGCCCATACCGAGGAAGACGCGGAGCGAACGGTGCGCGCCGTCGACCAAGCGCTCAGCGCGAGCGCCTGACCATGAGGCTTTTCCGTTTCGGCCCTCCCGGCCAAGAACGGCCGGGGGCTTTCGACCGCGATGGCGTCCGCCGGGACATCTCCTCCCTGATTGCTGACCTTCGGGGCGAATGGCTGCACCCCGGGGCCCTCGCCCGCCTGAGCTCGCTTGACCTGACGAGCCTTCCGCAGGTGTCCGACGGCGAGCGGCTTGGGCCGTGTGTCGCCGCGGTCGGGCATTTCCTCGCAGTTGGCCTCAACTTCGCAAACCACGCCGCCGAGAGCCACATGGAGGCCCCGAAGGAGCCGATCATCTTCACCAAAGCGCCGTCCTGCCTGAGCGGACCCGACGACCGCATCGTCCTGCCGCCCGGCTCGGAGAAGACCGACTGGGAGGTCGAGCTGGCCGTCGTGATCGGCAAGGATGCGGCCTACATCGACGAAGAGGCCGCGCGCGACGTGATCGCGGGCTACTGCATCTGCAACGACGTCTCCGAACGGGCCTACCAGCTTGAACGCGGCGGCGGCCAGTGGGTCAAGGGGAAGGGCTGCCCGACCTTCGGTCCCCTGGGGCCCTGGCTCGTCACCCCGGACGAAATCGAAGACGTCCAGTCGCTTTCCATGTGGCTCGACGTCAACGGGGTCCGCATGCAGAACGGATCCACCTCGCAGATGATCTTCGGCGTTCACCAGCTGATCGCCCACATCTCCCAATTCATGAATCTGCGTGCAGGCGACGTGATCTGCACCGGGACGCCCGAAGGCGTCGGCCTGGGGATGAAGCCGCCGCGCTATCTCAAGGAGGGCGACGAAGTCCAACTCGGCATCGAAGGCCTCGGCTGTCAGCGCCAGTTGGTCGTCGCGCACCGAGGGCCAGCCGGGCGATGAATGCGCCGCGTAAGCCGTTCGTCCAGATGCCGCCCGGTTTAGGGTCGAGACTCATTGGACCCACCAGATGACGATAGCGGCGATGCAAACGGCGTTGGCGAAGGTTGTTGCGAGCTTGTCGTAGCGGGTGGCGATGCGTCGCCAATCCTTGAGCCTGCAGAACATGCGCTCGACGAGGTTGCGTAGCTTGTAGGCCTGCGGGTCGAAGGGCTGGATGCGTTTGCGGGTGGTTGACGCGGCAGCCGTTCAGAAAATCTTGAGGCCGAGGCCCTTCTTGTTGGGCGGGCGCCGATGACGCGCTCCGAACCTGACCATGAGTGTTCAATGACTTCGCCCGATACGTCACCAGTTGCTGCGGGCCTGGATAATTGTCCCGCCAAAGGAGAGCCGGCCTCAAACGCCCTCGTGCTCGGTGACCACCTCGACACTGTCGTCATTGGGGACGATGGCGCCGTCGAAGCGGAGTTCACTCGGTTCTCGGCGACGGGCCAAGAAAGCCCGCTGGACCAGCGCGTCGAACTCTTCGAAAACGCCTTCCAACATGCCGCGATCGGCATGGCGCTCGTTGGCCTCGATGGACGCTTCCTAAAAATCAACCGGGCGTTCTGCGCGCTGCTCGGATATCCGCAATCGCATATGCTCACCCTGGATTTCCAGAGCATCACGCACCCCGACGATCTGGACGCCGACCTGACGGATCTGTCGCGTCTGCGCGCCGGTGAAATTCCCAGTTACAGCATGGATAAGCGATACTTCCGCGCCGACGGATCGATCGTGTGGGTTCGGCTGACCGCCTCCTTAATCGCGGAGCTCGACGGCAGCCCGAAACACTTCATCGCCCAAGTGCAGGATCTGACTGAAAGCAGGCAGGCCGAAGCGCGCTACCGAATGCTCGCCGAGAACGCCACCGACATGATCGGCCTGCACGACATCAGCGGCGAGTATCTCTACGTTTCCCCGTCCTGCGAGAGGCTGCTCGGCTACACCCCCAGTCAAATGATAGGACGCCGGCGAGACGAGTTCATGCCTGCCAAAGATCGTGCGGCCTGGAAGGCGGCCAACCGACGACTGCGCAAACTTCCGCTGGGGACGCCAACGCGGCTTGCGACCCGGATGTATCGCCAAGATGGAAGCCTGGCTTGGGTAGAGGTCGTCGCGCGCCTTGCGGAAGGCGACGATGGCGACCGCGTCATAATCACCTCAACTCGCGATGTGACCGATCGAGTC
>JAQGII010000366.1 GCA_028291305.1 Caulobacteraceae bacterium | reverse complement strand
TAGCAGCCAGTAGCAGCCAGTAGCAGTGAACCTTTGTAGGTTCACTATTCGCTGGTCTTGCACTTCCAGCGGAGTGGTCTCGCACCACCGACCGGGCAGGGGCCGTCACCCCGCCGTAGCGGCCCCCGCCGCCCGCGCCGCCCGCGCCGCCGCGGGCCGCTGGGCCTTCACCTCGGCGGCGGTCACCGCCCCGGCGTAGCTGTTGCCGAAGTGGGTGCGCACGTAGGCGACCACGGCGGCGACCTGGTCGTCGTCGAACAGGGCGCCCAGGGACGGCATGCCCTTCTGGCCGTTGACGATCACCCGGATCGGATAGGCGGCGGCGGCGAGCCTGGGATTGGCGGCCAGGGCGGGGTAGATTCCGGAGCCCTGGGCGCCCTTGGCGTCGGCCATGTGGCAGGCCTGGCAGACGTTCCTGTAGATCGCCTCGCCGTCGCGCATGACGAACCTGCCGCCCTTGACCCGGGGTTCAAGGGCGTCGGGCGCCGGGGACTGGGCCAGGGCGGGCAGGGCGCTTGCCGCGAGCAGCACGGCCGCGGCCAGGGTTGAAAGGCGCATCGTCTTGCCAGTCATGGCTAGGCCCCCATCGCGCGTTGGTGGATGCGCTTGATCGCGTCGGTGGCCGAGGTCACCGCGCCCTCCTGCCAGCCACCGATGTAGGAGGCGTGCTCGCCGGCCAGCACGATGCGGCCGTCGATGGCGCAGAGGTTGTCGTAGTGCTTGGCCCGCGTCTCCTCGGTCCAGGTGCTGGCGCAACCCAGGATCCACGGCACCCGGTGCCAGGCCACCGCCGCCCCGCACTCGTATTCGGCCACCGCCTGGGGGTGGATTTGGGACACCCAGTGCAGGGTCTCCTTGATGCGCTGTTCCGGCGGCATGGCGGCGTAGGCGTAGGACTCCGGCGTCGAGACATAGGCGCCCAGCAGCATGCCCTTGCCCCGGGAGAAGTAGTCGTAGTTGGGATAGCCGACCGAGACGTTGGGCTGGTCGGTGTAGGTGATGCCGCCGTAGATCTGCTCGTCCTGCTCCCAGAAGCGGCGCTTGAACTGCAGCCCCACCTTCATCGAGGGGTGGTAGCCCATGTGGTTGATGGCCGCCTGCAGGGGCGCGCCCACGTTCATCGGGATCTGGCTCAGCACCGGCAGGGGGATGGTGCAGATGCACCAGTCGGCGGTGGCGGTGCGCGGCGGCCCGCCGGTCTTGGTGTCGACGTAGGTGACGGTGACGCCCTTGGCGTCCTGATGGATGTCGACGACCTTGGAGTTGTACTGGATCAGGGGGCCGAGCTCGCGGCCCATGGCCTTGCCGATCTGGCCCATGCCGCCCTTGGGCTGGAAGATCGAATACTGGTGCATGTGGTCGTTCATCTGGGCGATGGCGGTCCACAGGCGGCCGTTGAGCACTTGGCTCAGGGGATCAGGATCGGAGGGGACCGGCACGGCGGAGAGGCCGCCGCCGACGTCCTTGGCGAAGCCGCGCCGGTTCGAGGCGGCCAGGCTCTTGGTATATTGGAAGTTGCCGTCCAGGGCGCCCCAGCTGCGCAGGGCCTCCATCAGGACCTCGCGGTCCTCCTTGCTCACCGCCTGGTCCAGCGCCCCCTGCTGGGCGGACTTGCCGAGCAGTTCGGCCACGTGGCCCTGGAAGTCGGCCTGGACCTCGCGGTAGCGCTTGGGCTTGCCGCCGTAGGCCTTGGTCGAATGGACGTAGGCGTTGAAGTTGATCTGCATGAACGGCTCCATCTGCACGCCGACCCGCGCCGCGTAGTGATGGATGCCCTGGTGGTGGTAGGGGATGCGCCACGGGCCGGGGTTCAGGTAGATGCCCGGATCGAACTGCACGTGCTGGGTGGCGCCGCCGAGCTCGGTGAACGTGTCGCCGCCGTAGAGCGACCAGTTCCGCCCGCCCGGCCGGTCCTGGTACTCGAGCACCTGGACCTTGTAGCCCGCGTCGCGCATCTCCATCGCCGCCACCATGCCGGCGACCCCCGAGCCGAGGATCAGCACCGAGGCTCCGGGCGGCGGCCTGGACAGCTTGGCCGGCCCCCGGAACGCGTCCGTGGTCTCGGCGTGGCCGAGCTCGGCCATGGCCATGTACATGGCGCTGGCGCCGCCCATGACGCCGATCATGCGGAACATGTCCCGCCGGCTCGGCGCGCCCTCGGCCTCGTCGGTCATTGGAAGTCTCCCCTCGCCCGTTGGTGCGGGACCGAGCACGGCACGGGCTTGACCGGCCAACAAGCTGCGCAGGGGTGGTTGGGGCGCTTCCGGCGGAATCTGCCTAGGCCGCAGGCAGGATCAGCGTTGCAAGCTGGCGCCGGCTGGTGGGGCTTCAAGCGGGCGCCTGCAAAGGGAACGATCGCCCCCCATCCGCCATCCGACCGGTGTTGAAGCCAGGATTACCCCGAATGCAGGTTGGTTGCGCCTGCGGTTGTGGCCGACGCCTCGTTCCAGCCCCCGCCGAGCGCCCGAATGAGGTCCACGCTGGCTTGGAGGCGACGCGTGGCGATCATCAGGGCGGCGCGTTGGGCTTCCAGGTCGGCCGTCTGCGCGGTGACCACGTCCAGATAGGGGGTTGCACCCATCTTGTACTGGATCATCGCCAAGGCTTCGGTGCGGTTCGCCGCCTCAACCGCTGCCGCCTCCGCCTGGCCTTCCTCGGCCAGCTTGTTGCACAGCGCCAGGTTGTCCTCGACCTGCTGGAACGCCATGAGCACGGTGGAGCGATAGCTGGCGCTGGCCTCGTCGAACTGGTCACGCGTCTGCCGCACCACGGCCTTGCGCCGACCGCCGTCGAACAGGGGAAGGTTGATGTTCGGTCCCAGCGTCCACCAACTGTTGGCGGCCTGGAGCAGGTTCACGCCGCCGGCCGTCTGGAACCCGCCGGTCGCGTCGAGGGTGATGCTCGGGTAGAGCGCCGCGCGCGCCACGCCGATCCGGGCGTTGGCCGCCGCCGCTCGTCGCTCCGCCGCCGCGATGTCCGGCCGCCGCTGCAGGAGCAGCGAAGGGGCGGCGACGGGTATGGCGGGCGGTTCGAGCATCGGCGCGAGAGGGGAGAGCGAAAACGTCGAGGGGGTCTGGCCCACCAGGACGGCGATCTCATGCTCGACCAGGGCGCGCTGGGCGACGACGTCGATCTGTTGGGCGCGCGCCGTATTCAACTGGGTTTCGGCGCGCCCCACGTCCAGACCGGCGACCGCGCCGCCGTCGTGCTGGGCCCGGGTCAGCTTGAGCGCGCGCGCATAGGCGTCGCTGGCGTCGGCCAGGAGCTTGGTCTGGGCGTCGAGCCCGCGCAGGCTCAGATAGGCGTCAGCCAGCTGCGCCTGAAGGCTCAACCTCACCGACGCGACGTCGGCCTGGCTGGCTTGGGCCTCGGCGCGGCCGGCGGCGACCATGTTGCGCACCCGGCCCCATAGGTCGAACTCGTAGGAGACCGTTCCTCCGGCGATGTCGCTGCCATATTGGCTCGGGCCGCCCACGCGCAGCGGGCGAGCCGCGGACTGGCGATTGCCGGTCGCGCTGCCCGTCGCGTCCAACTCCGGAACCAAGGCGGCGCGGGCCTGAGCCGCCAGCGCACGGGCTTCGTCATAACGCGCCAGGGCGATGGCGAGATCAGGATTGCCGTCCTCGATCCGCCGTTCCAGGTCATTCAGAGTCTGGTCGCCATAGACCGTCCACCAGTCGCCGCGCGGCTCCGTATCTTCGGGATTGGCTGGCGTCCACGGGCCCGTTTCCTTGTAAGCCGGCGGGGTCGCCATTGTCAGCGGGGCATAGGCCGGCGCCAGCGAGCACCCGGCCAGCGCCGCGCCGAGCAACAGCGGAGCGGCCGACGCCGCGAGTCTAAGCATGGGGATTCGCTCCGGTTCCGCCCGGCTGGCTGGCGGCGACCCGCACCTTGTCGCCGGCGCGCAGCGAATCCGGCGGGTTGTCGATCAGGCGGTCCGTTGACGCCAGCCCGCTGGCGATCTCGACCGTGGCCCCCAGGTCGCGGCCGATCGTGACCGGCTTGAAGGCGACGCGCCCGTCCGGCGCCAGGACGGCCACCGTCATGCCCGCGTCGCGGAACATCAGGGCGGTGGCCGGTGCCCGGATGGCGCCGCTGTTGGGCGGCAGGGTGAAGTGGACCTGGGCGTAGTCGCCGGGTCTCAGCGCTCCGTCGCCGTTGTCGATCTGCAGCTCGATGGTCTGGGCCCCCGTTTGCGGCGTGACCGCGCGGGCGGTGGTGGCCAGCTCGGCGGTGAAGGTGCGGCGCGGGTATTCGGGAACGGTGAAGGTCGCGACCATGCCCGGCTTGATGTCGGCCGAATAGCTCTGCGGCGCCTGCACATAGATCCGCAGCCGCTTCTCGTCGGCGACGGAGAACAGCGGGATGTCGGTCGTCCCGCCGACCGTGATCAGGGCCCCGATATCGGTCGAGCGGGTGGTCACCACGCCGTCGAACGGCGCGGTGATGCGCTTGAAGGATTCCAGCGCCTCCAGCCGCTGCATATTGGCTTTCGCGGAATCGACGAGCGCGGTCTTGGCTTCGAGGTCGCCGTTCTTGTCGTCGGCGTCCTGACGCGAGACGGCGTCCTGGGCCAGCAGTCCGACCCAGCGCTGGGCCGTGATAGCCGAGAGGTGCTGGTTGGCGACGGCTGTCGCCAGGTCGGCCTTGGCCTGGGCCAGTTGCTGGTCGAGGTCCGGCGTGTCGATTTCGGCCAGAAGCTGGCCCGCCTTCACCGAGGCCCCGATGTCCGCATACCAGCGTTTGAGATAGCCGCTGACCCGGGCATGGATCGGCGCGTCGTTGAAGGCCTGGACGGCGCCGGGTAGGACCAGGTTGCCCGTGTTCGGGTCGGCTCCCACGCTGATCAGATGGACCACGGGGACGGCCTGGTCATCGGTCCAGGTCGTCAGCCTTTGATCCGCCTGGACCCGGCTGATGACGCCCAGGGCGACCACGCCGGCGCCGACGCAAAGGGCGGCGACGCCGATCGCCTTCATGCGCCGCGGCATCTTCTGGCGGAGGATGTCGGGTGTGGCATCCTCTGGGTCACGTTGATCACGCATAGGCTTCTCCGGAATGGGGCGCAGGCTCGGCCTGCGCGCCGAGGGGCTTAACGGCCTTGCGGCCGTGAACCATGCTGAACACCACCGGCACGAACATCAGGGTGGCGCAGGTCGCGAAGATCAGGCCGCCGATGACCGCGCGGCCGAGCGGCGCGTTCTGTTCGCCGCCCTCGCCGAGGCCCAGCGCCATCGGCAGCATGCCGATGATCATGGCCAGGGCGGTCATCAGCACGGGGCGGCAGCGGGTGATGCCGGCCTCCATCGCCGCGATGGCGGCGTCGCCGGTGGCGGCCAGCCGTTCGCGGGCGAAACTGATCACCAGGACCGAGTTGGCGGTGGCGACGCCCATGCACATGATGGTGCCTGTGAGAGCGGGAACCGAAAGGTTGGTATGGGTGGTGAAGAGCATCCAGACGATGCCCGCCAGCGCCGCCGGCAGGGCGGTGATGATCACGAACGGGTCCAGCCACGACTGGAAGTTCACGACGATGATCAGATAGATCAGGACGATCGCGCCCAGCAGACCGAAGCCCAGGCCGGCGAAGGCCGTGTTCATGGTCGTCACCTGGCCGCGCAGGGTGACGGTGGACCCCCTGGGCGCATCCTTGGCGGTGGCTTTGATCAGCGCCTGGACGTCGCCCGCGACCCCGCCGAGATCCCGGTCCTGCGTTGTGGCGAACAGGTCGATGACCGGCTGGACGTTGTAATGGCTGACCACCGCGGGCGTCTGTTCGCGGGTGATCTTGCCGAGGCCGCCCAGCACCTGCAGGCCGGAACCCGGCGCGGCGCCGGTGATCGGGATGTTCTCCAGCTTCGCCAGAGTATCGGCCTGATACTCCGGAGTCTGAGCGACGACGGGGTAGGAGACCCCGTTCTTGCGATTGAGCCAGAAGACCGGCGCGGTCTGGGTGCTGCCGGCCAGCGAGGTGGTGACGCTGTTGGTCACGTCCCGCTCGGTCAGGCCGAATTGGGCCATCCGGGACCGATCGATGTCGACGCGCAGCTGCGGATTGTCCATCGACTGCTGCATGCGCGCGTCAGCGATCCCGCGAATGGTCCGCATCCGCCGCAGCAGCTCCATCGCATAGTTCTGGTTGGCCTTCTGGTCCGGGCCGGTGATCTGCAGGTCCAGGGGCGCCGGCGCGCCGAAGTTCAGGATCTGGCTTATGATGTCGGCGGGCAGGAAGGAGAAGGTCGCGCCGGGGAAGGCGGCCGGCAGCCGTTGACGCAGCTTGCGCACGTAATCGGCCGTTGGGTGATGCTTGTCGCTCAGGTGAATGTAGATGTCGCCGTCCTGATAACCGATCACGCCCGAGTTGTTGTAGACCGTGTTGATGCTGCTGACGGGCAGGCCGATGTTGTCGACGACCGATGTCAGCTCCTTCTGCGGGATCGCCTGGCGGATCTGCTGTTCGATATCGCCAAACATAGCTGCGGCGTCCTCAATGCGCGTGCCGACGGGCGGGCGCACATGCAGGGTGATCTGTCCGGAATCCACGGAAGGGAAGAAGGTGACGCCGAGGAACGGCGTAAGGCCGAACGACGCGATGACGACGCAAAGGAAGCCGGTCACGAAGACCCGCCTGTGCTTCAGGGCGACCGCCAACAGGTTGCGATAGGCCTCGCGGAACTGTTCGAACCCGGCTTCGAAACCGCGCTGGAAACGCACCAGCGGATTGCGCGACGGCGGCGTCGAATGAACATCCCGATCGGCGTCCTGCAGGCTCTCTCCTGGATGCACGTGCGGCTTGAGGAGATACATCGCCATCGTCGGAACCAGTGTCCGCGACAGGACGAAGGAGGCGATCATGGCGAACACCACAGACTCCGCCATCGGCACGAACAGGAACCCGGCGACGCCTTTCAAGGCGAACATCGGCACGAAGACGATGCAGATGCAGAGCAGGCTGACGAACGCGGGCGCCACGATCTGCTGAGCGCCATCGAGGATGGCGGTGTGGACGTCCTTGCCCTGCTCCAGATGCCAGTTGATGTTCTCGATGGTCACCGTGCCCTCATCGACCAGGATGCCGACGGCTAAGGCCAGCCCGCCCAGGGTCATGATGTTCAGCGTCTGGCCCGCCATCGACAGGCCCGCGAGCGCGCACAGGACCGACAGCGGGATCGAGGTGGCGATGATCAGGGTCGACCGCCAGCTTCCAAGGAACAGCAGGATCATCACGCTGGTCAGAGCCGCGGCGATCACGCCTTCCCTGATCACGCCGGAGATCGCGGCGTTCACGAACAGCGACTGATCGTTGAGCGGCGTGATCTGGAAGTCGCGGGGCACGGTTTCCTTGAACTTCGGCAGCGCGTCCTTGACCCCCTGGATGATGGACAGGGTCGAGACCGACCCGGCCTTGAGGATCGTGGTCAATACCGCGCGCGCGCCGTCCACGTGGACAAGGCTCTGCTGGGGCGGCGAGCCGTCACGCACATGGGCGACGTCGCGAATGTAGATGGTGGCCCCCCCCACCGTCTTGACCGGCAGATCGTTCAATTCCTGCACGGTGTCCGGCGAGTCGTTGAGCTTCACCGTGTACTGCAGCGAGCCGATCTTGGTCGTGCCCGCCGGCAGGATCTGGTCCTGGGCGCCGATGGCGCTCTCGACATCCTGGGCCGACAGGCCCTTGGCCTGGAGCGCCTGGGGATTGAGGTCGATCTGCACCTGGCGAACGCGTCCGCCATAGGAATAGGGGATCGCCGCGCCGGGCACCGAAGTCAGCACCGGGCGCATGAAATTCTGGGTCAGGTCCAGGACCTGCTGTTCTGACATGCTGTGGCTTGACGTCGCCAACTGCAGGATCGGCACCGTGGAGGCGCTGTAGTTGAGGATCAGCGGCGGCGTCTCCCCGGGGGGCAACTGCCGCAGGATGCTTTGCGAGACCGCGGTCACCTGGGCCGTGGCCGTGCGGATATCGACGCCGGGCTGGAAGTAGATCTTGACGATGCCCATCCCCGGCAGGGAGGTGCTCTCGGTATGTTCGATGTCGTTGACCGTGGTCGTCAGCGTCCGCTCATAGGGGGCGATGATCCGGCCCGCCATCTCGTCGGGCGACAGGCCGGCGTACTGCCAGGCCACGCCGATCACCGGGACGCGGATGTTGGGGAAGATGTCGGTAGGCGTGTTGAGCGCCGCCAGCGGTCCGATGATCATGATAAGCAGCGCCAGCACCACGAAGGTGTAGGGGCGCTGCAGCGCAACGCGGACAATCCAAAGCATTACAACATCGTCTCTCGCAACGCGCAGCGGCTGGCCGGTCGGGCCGGGGGCTGCCATGGGAAATCTCGCGCAGAGCGGCCGCGGGGGGGCGGTGGGGCGACTCTGCGCGAGACCGACGCAGCGTCTTGCTGCACTGCAGCTAATGCGCTGCAGCAGCTAAAGCGGAGCTGTCGCTCTCATTAAAAGATTTTCATCGGGCGTCGATGACGTAGCCGTGGCCTGCCACGGTCCGCAGGCGCCCGGGGGCGCCTGCCGTCGCCAGCTTTCGGCGCAGCCGCGAAAGGCAGGCCTGGACCAGATCCGGTCTGGGCTCGGCGACGTCGCCCCAGATCTGCTGCTGTAGCCGGTCGAGGCTGATCACCTCGCCCGCGTGGGCGACCAAATACGACATCACGCGGAACTCCCGCGCCGACAAGGGGATGGTTCGGCCATCGAGGCGGACCGCCTGTTCGGCTGCGATCATCTCGCCCGCGACCTGATCCGAGGCGGCGGGCCGGGCGCGCTGGATCATGCGGTCAAGCGCCTCGAGCCGCGCCGCCAGCTCGATGAAGGGCGCCGGACGGATGAAACAGGCGTCGGCGCCGGCTTTGAAGATTTCGATGCGTTCAGCCTCGTCTGCGATCGCGCAGATCACGACCACCCGCGACCACGGCCCCGCTTGGGCGAAACGGGCGGCGCTTTCCGCCGGCCGCGCCCACCAGTCCAAGACCATCGCCGGGTAGTCGCCGGCCGACGCCATCGCCAGACCGTCCGCCGGCTGGTCCGTGGGCTCGACGACGTGGCCCGCCTCCCGCAGCGCCTTGACGACATAGGCGTCTATCTGACGGTCGGTGACATAGAGCAGATGCATGGGCTGTCAGTGGACTATCGCGCTTGGCCAGCAGTCCAGGGTAACCCTCAGACCGGGCGAGGCGTCGCCCAACACTAGGCTGAATTCATGGAGTCGGGCGACCGCGGCGACGATGCTCAAGCCAAGCCCCGACCCCGGCGCCTGGCGCTCCTGGCGGCCGCGATAGAAGCGCTCCAACACGGCCTGACGTTCATCCTCCGGGACGCCCGGTCCCGTGTCGGTGATTTCCAACTGGGGACCTTCGATCCGCCGCGTCAGCCTCAATCGGATCGAGCCTCCCGAGGGCGTGAACTTGACCGCATTGCCGACCAGATTGCTGAGCGCCTCGAACAGCAGGTCGCGATCGGCCAGGACTTCGCATGAGGCTTCAGTCTCGGTCAGCAGACTCAGGCCGTGTTCCTCCGCCAGCGGCCCGTACAGTTCGCCGATTTCCTCCACCAGCGTGTGCAATCTCACGCGGGCGAAACCGGCCCGTCGTTCACGTCGATCGATCTCGGAGATGCGCTGAATGGCCTTGAAGCGGGCCAGCAGGGCGTCGGTCTCCGACAATGCCTGGTCAAGCATGCCATGGTGAGCCTCGCTGACGCCCACTTCCTCGCGCACGCGATAGAGCAGCGCGCGCAGGCGGGTCAGCGGGGTGCGCAGATCGTGGGCGACATTGTCGCCAACGCTCTTGACGGCCCAGAGCAATCGTTCGACCTCGTCCATCATGGCATTGGCGATGCCGGCCAGCATGTCGATCTCATCCCGGCGGTTCGACGTCGGCAGGCGGGCGCTCAACTGACCGTCGAGGATCGGCAGGCTGGCCTGCTGCACTTCCCGGATGCGCCTGAGCGGCCCCAGGCTCAGGGCTGCGCTCAGGCCCAAGCCAAGCAGGATGATCAAGGCCCCGCTCCAGATCAGCGATTGCAGGATGATGGCGCGCAGCCCGGCCAAGGTCTTGGCGTCGAAGCCGACAAACAGGATTTCGCCGGAAGGCAGGCGTTCGGCCAGCGCCCGCGCGCCCGGCTGAAAGCCCGGTTCGCGCAGTTCGCGCGGAATGCCGTTCAGCGGCGCGCCTTTCGGCAGTCGACGCACGTTGCCTGCGATCCAGACGCCGTCCGCGGTGAAGAGGCCGTAGAAGTTGACGTTGCGGACGTCCTGGATTTCCACCTCGCGGACTTTTTCCGGCAGCGCGGAGGAGGGGACGCCGTGGAAGGCCCGGGCCTGGCCGATGACGATCTCGTCCATCTGCTGTGTCAGGAAGACAGCGGCGCTGGCGTAGATCAGCCCCAATAGCGCCATGACGCCGGCGGCGAACACCGCGCCATAGACGAGCGTCAGGCGGAAGGTCGTGGTGCGCCAGAGCTCAGAACGACGCATTTAGAGCGTATCCGGAGCCGCGGATCGTCTTGATCAAAGGCTCGCTCCCCGGCGGATCCACCTTCCGGCGCAGACGGCTCAGGTGCACGTCGATCAGGTTCGTCCCAGGGTCGAAGTGATAACCCCAGATCGCCTCGAATATCATCGTGCGAGTGAGCACCGCGCCGGAGTTGCGCATCAGGAATTCCAGCAGCTTGAACTCGGTGGGCATTAGCGCGATTTCGCGGCCGCCGCGGCGCACCTCGCGAGTGACCAGATCAAGCTCCAGGTCCTGCACCCTCAGCACGGTCTCGCGCGCCTGTATCCGCGCGCGCCGCAACAGCACTTCCAGTCGCGCGGCCATTTCCTCAGAGGCGAACGGCTTGGTCAGGTAGTCGTCGCCTCCCGCCCTCAAGCCGCGGACCCGCTCGTCGACCTCGGTCAAGGCGCTGATCATCAGGACCGGGACGTTGATCCCTGTGTTGCGCATCACGCTGACGATGGTCAGCCCGTCGACGTGGGGCAGCATGCGGTCCAGGGTCACTGCATCGAAATCGCCGCTCACGGCGCGGACAAGGCCGTTACGCCCGTCGGCGGCCCATTCCACGTCAAATCCTCGACGGCTCAGCTCGGCGACGATCTCCTGCGCGGTGGTTTCGTCGTCTTCGATGGCGAGAATGCGCGGCATGACCAAGGGAACCGGGACCAATCGATTGCCATATAGCTAGCCGTTTCCCCCGCCCCAAGGCTAGGGGCGAAGACCGCGAAGACCGCAGGGTTGCCGTTGCGAGAGGGCCGTGGGCTAAGCGCGAACGCCAGGCATGGCCGCCATCTCGCCCTCGGTTGACCGAAACGGGAGGGGTGGGCCTTCCTCGGGCTCGTTCCGGCTGCCTAACCACTAGGCGCCCGTGCCCCTCAACCGTCCACAAAACGGCGGCCCACAAGCGGCGCGTTATTACGAATTTGACGCGACGTAATAACATTGTAGTCATGGGTCATGGACATGGACCCTGTCTCTCTGCTCGCCCGCCTCAGCGTCAGCCTGCCGGCCGAGCTCCTGGCGCAACTCGACGCCATGGTGGCCGAGCGGGGGCTGCCGAGCCGCTCGCAGATGATCGCCGAGCTGATCCGCCATGAGCTGGCCGAACATTCCGAGCGTTCGCCAGACGCCGTCCTGGCCGGCACCGTCACCCTCATCTACCGGGCGGACAAGGGCCGTGTCCGGCAGGCGCTGGCCCAGACCCAGCTGACCTATCTGAAGGAGACCATCTCCTCGCAACACGTCTTCCTGGAGGACGACCAGTCGCTGGAGGTGCTGCTGGTCCAGGGGCCGTCCGAGCGGCTGCAGCAGCTGTGCGACGACCTGCGCCGGGTGCGCGGGGTGCAGCAGATCAAGCTGGTCACGACCACGGCCCTGCTGCCGCCGCTGCATTTCCACGGGGATGGCGGGGAGTAGCGCGATGGGCGCCAACACAGCCGATCCTTACGGCGCCCAGGCCCACGCTCGCGCCATGGCCGGCGCCGACGTCGAGGCCATGCCGGTGTTGCCGCCTTGGCGGGCCGACGACCTGCCCGCGGACGTCGATCGGCAAAGCCTGGTCTGGCGAGAAACCCTCGCGGCCGGCGGTTACGCGTCCAGAATCCTCAGCCGCGGGGCGCGGCTGAAGCTTGAGGACATTCATGGGGACGCCTGCGTCTCCACGCTCCTGTTCAACGCCGCGACGCCGGTGGAACGGCTCAACGTCGCCGACACGCTAAAGGTGCAGTGGAACGCCTACCTTGGCCAGGGCGGCCTTCTGCTGTCCGACATGGGCCGGGTGCTGGCCAGCATCCTGGAGACGGACGCCCCGGCGCCCGACGCCTTCTGCGGCGCCTCCAGTCAGGCGTCCAACGCGAGGAAGTACGGCGACGGCTTCAACCATGGCGCCCATCCCAACGCCCGGGACCGTTTCGGCATCGCCCTGGCCAAGCACGGCCTCGGCCGGGCCGACATCCATCCCTGCATCAACTGGTTCAAGGCCGTGACGGTCGCGGGGGACGGGGCCGTGAGCCTGGACGCCGGGCCGTTCGCGCCGGGCCGCAGCGTCACCTTGCGCGCTGAAATGGATGTCATCGTGGTCCTGGCCAACTGC
Source organism: Caulobacteraceae bacterium (assembly GCA_028291305.1). GTDB lineage: Bacteria > Pseudomonadota > Alphaproteobacteria > Caulobacterales > Caulobacteraceae > BOG-938. Next base: position 3,151 of record JAQGII010000366.1, on the reverse strand, counting down.
CCGCATGTGCTCGATCCCCGAGCGGACTACGCCATAACCCCGGTGCGAGTCACCGCCTGGCGCGGAGAGCCAGCCGGCGAGGCCGATCCGGTGCGCGACAGGACTCCGGAAGGGCTCCGCGCCTTCCTCAACGTCGACGACTATTACCGCAGGTAGGGCATGAAGGACGCCGCTGTTCAGGGCCTGCCGGGCCGCATCGTGCACGACGAAATCGTGCCTGCCCGTGCGCCCTGGGACCATCCGCTCAGGAAGGGCCAGACCCTGCGGATCGTCGACCTGGAAGGCAACCAGGCGGTCGATTTCCTCGCCTACAACCTGCACGACGGGGCCGAGCGCTACAGCGCTCAGGACACCATCGCCGCACAAGGGAACATCTTTCTGCGCACCGGCAGCATGCTGCTGTCCAACGAAGGCGCGCCCATGGCCACGGTCATGGACACCGCCGTGGCCTACCACGACACCATCGGCGGCGCCTGTTCCTGCGAGTCCAACACCCTGCGCTACGGCCATCACACCAAGGCCCAGCACAGCTGCGTCGACAACTTCCTGCAAGCCAACGGCCGTCACGGCCGCGGCAAGCGCGACATGGTCTCCTACATCAACTGGTTCATGAACGTGCCGGTGGAGGCGGACGGCGCGCTGGGCATCGTCGACGGCATCTCGGCGCCCGGCCTGTACGTCGATCTGCGCGCCGAGATGGACCTGAGGGTGGTCGTCTCCAACTGCCCCCAGATCAACAATCCCTGCAACGGCTTCAATCCCACGCCGGTGCGCATGATCGTGGTGGAGTAGGTGTTCACCAAGGTCCTGATCGCCAACCGGGGCGCCATCGCCTGCCGGATCATCCGTACACTGAGGGCCATGGGCATCGGCTCCGTGGCAGTGTTCTCCGACGCCGACGCCGGCTCGCTGCACGTGTCGCAGGCCGACGAGTCGGTGCATATCGGCCCGGCCGCGGCGGCGCTCAGCTATCTCAACATCGACGCCATCCTGGAGGCGGCTCGGCGCACGGGCGCCGAGGCCATCCATCCCGGCTACGGCTTCCTCAGCGAGAACACCGCCTTCGCCGAGGCGTGCGCCGCGGCCGGCATCGCCTTCATCGGCCCCACGCCCGACAACCTGCGCGCCTTCGGCCTCAAGCACGTCGCCCGCAACCTGGCCCAGGCGAACGGCATACCGCTGGCGCCGGGCACGGATCTGCTCCTAGACGCCCAGGCTGCGGCCCGGGCCGCCGAGGCCATCGGTTTCCCGGTGATCCTGAAGGCCACCGCCGGCGGCGGCGGCATCGGCATGCGGATCTGCGAGGACGCCGTCGGCGTGCTGGACGGCTTCGCCCAGGTCGCGCGGCTGGCGGCGGGCAATTTTAGTGACGGCGGCGTCTTCCTGGAACGCTACGTGCGCCGGGCCCGCCATATCGAGGTGCAGATCTTCGGCGACGGCCAGGGCGGGGTGATCGCACTCGGCGAACGGGACTGCTCCCTGCAGCGGCGCAACCAGAAGGTGGTCGAGGAGACCCCCGCGCCGCACCTGCCTGAGGCGACCCGCGCTGCCCTCACGGATGCGGCCGTGCGCCTGGCGGCGGCGGTCCACTACCGCTCGGCGGGCACGGTGGAGTTCCTCTACGACCCCGACCGCGACGACTTCTTCTTTCTCGAGGTCAATACGCGGCTGCAGGTCGAGCACGGCGTCACCGAACAGGTCACCGGCCTCGATCTGGTGGAATGGATGATCCGCGGCGCGGCCGGCGACTTCTCGCCCATGCACGCCTGGAGCGGCCGCACGCAAGGCGCCTCTATCCAGGTCCGCCTCTATGCGGAGGATCCGCATCAGGATTATCGCCCCAGTTCGGGCCTTCTGACCGAGGCCCGCTTCCCGGCCGACGTCCGCGTCGACACCTGGGTGGCGGACGGGGCCGAGATCAGCGCCTACTATGATCCCCTGCTGGCCAAGCTGATCGTGACGGCGCCGGATCGACCGGCGGCGGTCACGGCCCTTCAGCGGGCGCTCGATCGCACGCGGTTGTCCGGCATTGAGACCAACCTCGGCTGGCTGCGGACGGTGGCGCGCAGCGAGGCCTTTGTCTCAGGACAGGTGTCGACCCGGGCCCTGGCGGAGATCGCCTACACCCCCAACACCGTGCGGGTGCTGAGCGGTGGCCCCTCGACCACCGTGCAGGATTACCCCGGCCGGCTGGGCTACTGGGACGTAGGCGTGCCGCCCTCCGGCCCGATGGACGCCCTGGCGTTCCGCCTGGGCAACCGGCTGCTCGGCAATGACGAGGATGCTGCGGGCTTGGAGATCACCGCCCTCGGCCCGACCCTGCTGTTCGATCACGCCGCCACGGTCTGCCTGACCGGGGCGCAACTGGACGCCAGGCTCGACGGCGAGCCCGTGGCCCCCTACGCGCCCCTGGCGGTCGGGGCCGGCCAGACGCTGAAGCTGGGCCGGGCGACTGGGCCGGGCCTGCGGGCTTACCTGCTGTTCGCCGGCGGCCTCGACACCCCGCCCTACCTGGGCAGCCGCGCCAGCTTCACCCTCGGTGGGTTCGGCGGCCACGGCGGGCGGGCGCTCGCCGCCGGCGATGTGCTGCATCTGGGGAACCCGATGGGGATCGCCTCCCCGCCGCTGGCGCGGTCCCTCAAGCCGGCGCTGACCCGGGAGTGGCGGATCGGCGTCCTCTACGGTCCCCACGGGGCGCCCGACTTCTTCACCCCGGACGATATGGCCATGGTCGCCTCCACTGAGTGGAAGGTGCACTACAACTCCAACCGCACCGGCGTGCGGCTGGTGGGGCCCAAGCCCCAGTGGGCCCGCCGCGACGGCGGGGAGGCGGGGCTGCATCCCTCCAACATCCACGACAACGCCTACGCCATCGGCGCCGTGGACTTCACAGGGGACATGCCGATCATCCTGGGGCCGGACGGCCCCTCGCTAGGCGGCTTCGTCTGCCCCTTCGTGGTGATCCAGGCGGAGCTGTGGAAGGTCGGCCAGCTCGCCCCTGGCGACACGGTGGTGTTCGCGGTCGTCAGCGACGCCGAGGCCGTCCGGGCCGAGCAGGCGCAGGACGCGCTGATCGCCACCCTCCAACCGCCGGCCGCGGCGGCGCCGCCCGTTTCCCGCCAGGGCGCCTTGCCGGACGTAGAGACGCCCA
>JAQGII010000333.1 GCA_028291305.1 Caulobacteraceae bacterium | reverse complement strand
GCCATTGGCCGCCGCGGGCCTGCGCGGACTTGAAGGGGCCGTCCCGCGCCGGGCAGGTTCGCTCCGTCTTCAGTCCTCCACGGAACCGCTCCATGAAAATCGTCGCCCTCGCCCTCGCCTCGGCCTTGATCCTGCCGGCCGCCGCCGCCGCCGCCGCCTCCGCCGCGCCGGTGATCCGCGTCGGCGCCCCCGCGTCGCCCATCGCCAGCCTGACCCTGGTCCCGGCCGGCTCGGACATCGCCTTCGTCAGCGGGACGACGCCGGGCCAGCCCGGCCAGCCCAAGCCGGTCGGCACCCAGGCCCAGACGGTCGATGTGCTGACCAAGATCTCGGCCCTGCTGAAGGCGCAGGGCATGAGCATGGGCGACATCGTGGTGATGCGGGTCTTCCTCGGGGTCGATCCCGACAAGGGCGGCCACGCCGACCGCGAGGGCATGAACGCCGGCTTCAAGCAGTTCTTCGGCACGGCGGACCAGCCCAACAAGCCGGCTCGCACCACGGTCGCGGTCACCGACATGGCGCCCGGCAGCTTCGTCGAGATCGACGCCCAGGCGGTCCGCACGCACTGACGCGCGCGCCCTTATCCACCTCTACCCCGCTCTTCCCCGCTTCCGCGGGGGTGAGCGGAAGGGGGAATTCCCGTGAATGCCGATTCAGCCTACCGCTTCGGCTTCCTGAACCGCAGCATGAACTGGTCCGTGTTGCCGCGGATCGAGGGATCGAACACCCCCGCCGTCCTCGGGTCGGCGGGGTTGCGCAGGATGTCGCTGTGGGCCTCCAGCACGAAGCCGGCGTCGGTCAGCGCCTTCATCACCACCGGCTCGTCGATGCGGTGCAGGGTGCTGAACTCGGTGGCGCCGGTGCCCGGCCGCCCGGCGTGGTCGATGACGATATAGACGCCGCCGGGCTTGAGGGCCTCGAAGATGGCCTTGTGCACCTTGGCCGCGCCCTGCGGTCCGCCGCCGGCGGCCCCGTACTCGGGGTTGTAGAGGTCGTGGAAGAATTGGGAGTTGAACACCACGTCGAGCTTTTCCGGCGGGTTGAACTGCTCCCACGGCTGGGCCGCGATCCTGATGTTGGGGAAGGCGGGGTCCGAGCCCAGGGCGTTGGAGTCCTTGGAGGGCTGGCGCACCACGCCGTAGACCCGGCCGGCGGGGCCGACGATCTTGGCGAAGATGCGGGTGAAATAGCCGCCGCCCGGGAAGACGTCGGCCACCATGTCGCCGGGCTTGACCTGGGTGAAGGCCGCCACCTCGGCCGCCTTGCGGGCAGCGTCGCGCGCCTTTTCGGCGGGGGAGCGGGCGGGGTCGGCCAGGGCCGCCGCCACCGCTGGCGGAACCGCCGCCGTGGCCGCGGCCGTGGTCGCCATCGCGGATCCGGCCATCAGCAGGGCGGCCGAAGCCGCCAAGAGTGCGCTCTTGATCGGGCCGGGCATGGGCGTCTCTCCCTTTTTGCCCGAGGCTAGTCCAATCGGCCGGGTCCGGCCAGGGGAGTCGCCCGGCAGGAGCCTAGGCGCTCCAGGGCTCTAGGGCGCCCCAGGTCAGCAGCAGGGTGGAGAAGGCCAGAAAGATCAGCGCCGTGGCCGTGAAGCGCAGCTTGCGCCCCGCCGTCCAGCTGTCGACCCGCCGGCCGCCGCGCCAGATGCCCGGCAGCAGCGCCACCTGGCCGACGCTGCACATCGCCGCGACCAGCGCGCAGGCCGAGCCCACCAGCACCCCCGGGCCGGGCCAGTAGAAGAAGGCGTAGGCGGCGTCCGTGCGGGCGCGCAGGGCCCAGGCGGCGAACCCGCCCACCGCGACGAACCACAGCACGGCGGTGGAGGTCTGCAGGCCGCTGGCGACCCCCTGGATAGGCGTCTGGCGGAACTGCAGCCGGTCGCGGGTGGCGATGCCGATCAGGGTGGCGGCCGCCGCGACCAGGGCGGCGGCGGTCAGCGCCGCCAGGGTGGAGGTCTGCCACAGCCGGTTGATGCGCTGGAAGGTCTGGGTCCCCCCCGGCGGCAGCCAGCGCTGGGCCAGCCCATCGGCCATCTGGAAGTCCCCGGTCCGCCAGCCGTCGAGCGTATGGAATTGGCCGGGCTCCGCGCCGGCCGCCCAGACGTCGGCGCCGTCCGGCGAGCTGACCAGCAGCCGGCCGTCGCGGCTGACGCTGACATGCACCACGCCGCTCAGCAGGGCCACGAACTGCTCCAGGCCGCCGTAGCGGCGCTTCTCGGTCAGGTAGTCGCCGGCATAGGCGGCGCGCGCCTGCGCCAGCTCGGGCGATCCCGGCGGCGCGGGCGGCGGCGGCGGGGCGTAGAAGCGCTCGACGATCAGGCCGGGAAGGCGCTCCACCAGCGCCGCGGCGGTCCCGCTGTTGGCGGCCACGAACACCCCGAGGTCCAGGGCCGGCACGGTCACCAGATTGCTGCTGAAGGACAGGGTCTGCCCCTGGTGGCCGAAGCCGTCGAAACCGCCGGGCAGGCGCCGCTGCAGGAAGCCGTGGGCCCAGCCGTCGACGCCGGGACCCGCGCGCATCAGCACCGTGCGGAAGGCCTGGGCGGTCTGTCCATTGTAGACCTGCACGCCGTCGAGGGCGCCGTTGCCCAGGATCAGGGTCATGAAGCGGGCCATGTCGCCGGCGGTCGACGAGGCCGACCCGGCCGGGGCGATCTGGCTGATGTATTCGAACGGGCGGGCCTCATAGTCGACGCCGCTCCAGCGGAAGCCCTGCGAGACGTCCTGCGCCAGCGCCTGCGGCATCGGCGCCGGCAGCGCCGGTTCGGCAGGGTAGGGTTCGCGGAAGGTGGTGTGGGCCAGCGCCAGGGGACCCAGGATCTCTGCCTCGATCAGTTCCTCATAGGGCCGGCCGGCGACCTGGGACACCGCCTCGCCGGCCAGGGCCGCGCCGTAGTTGGAGTATTCCGGCATCACGCCCTGGGGCCGCACGCGGCGCGGCTTCTCCTGGCGCAGATAGACCGTCAGCGGCCGCACGCGGCCGGGGTCGCGCTCGAACAGCCGGCCGAGCGAACGGTCCTCGAAGCCGGCCGAATGGCTCATCAGGTCGCGCAGCAGCACCTGGCGCACATAGCCCTGGTCCTTCACCTGCAGCTGTTCGGGCAGGTAGAGGTTGACCGGCGCGTCCAGCCGCATGTGGCCCCGCTCGACCTCCTTCATCACCGCCATCCAGGTGAACAGCTTGGAGATGGAGCCGAGGCGGAACAGCGTCCGCTCCGGATCGACGGGGCGGGCCGGGGCGAGGGCGGCGACGCCGTAGCCCTTCTTCAGCACCGTGCGGCCGTTCTGCACGATCGACAGGGTCAGGCCGGGAATGTGCTCGCCGGCCATGGCCTGGCGCATCACGCCGTCGACGAAGGCTTCGAGCTCTGCGGCGGGGATCGGCGTCCCGGGCGGCAGCCGTCCGACGGCCGGCGGGGCGGGC
>JAQGII010000322.1 GCA_028291305.1 Caulobacteraceae bacterium | reverse complement strand
TCGGGAGATGCTGGCGGTGGAACGCTCGCTGGAAACCAAGGCGCAGGCGCTCGGCGCGCGGGCCGGTCACAGGGTGTCGCATGACCGCCTGACGGCGGCGGCGTTGGCGGCGGATGAGCGGGGGCTGACGCTTTCCGATGAGCAGTTGAACGCCCTGGGGCATGTCGCCCTGGGCGGCGATCTCTCGCTGGTCGTGGGCTACGCCGGCTCCGGCAAGAGCGCCATGCTCGGGGTGGCCGCTGCGGCGTGGGGCGCGCAGGGCCATCGCGTGCGCGGCGCGGCGTTATCCGGCATCGCCGCGGAGAACCTCGCGTCAGGCTCCGGCATCGAGTCCCGCACCCTGGCCAGCCTGGAGCATGCCTGGGCGCGCGGGCGTGACGGCCTCGAGCGCGGCGACGTCCTGGTGATCGATGAAGCCGGGCTGGTCGGCTCGCGACAGCTGGAGCGGGTGCTGGCGCGCGCCGAGCAGGCCGGCGCGAAGGTGGTGCTGGTCGGCGACGCCGAGCAGCTGCAGGCGATCGAGGCCGGCGCGGCGTTTCGGGCGCTGGCCGAGCGCCAGGGCGCGGCGGAGATCACCGACATCCGGCGGCAGTTGCGTAGCTGGCAGCAGGCGGCCACGCGACAGCTCGCCACCGGCCGGACGGAGGAGGCCCTTGCGGCCTACCAGGACCACGAGCTCGTGGCCGCGCACGACACCGTCGGGCAGGCGGCCGTCGCGATGGTGCAAGTCTGGCAGACGTGGCGGGACGAGCAGCCCGAGCGGTCGCACCTGATGCTGGCCTATACCCGCGCCGAGGTTGACCGCCTCAACCAGCTGGCGCGCGAGAGGCTGGCGGCCGCGGGTCAGCTGGTCGGCGGCTCCAGCGTCGCCACGACGCGCGGACCACGGAGCTTCGCGCGCGGCGACCGGCTGATCTTCCTGCGCAACGAGCGCTCGCTGGGCGTGCGCAACGGCTCGCTGGGGACTGTGACGTCGATCGCCGGCGGGCAGTTCCAGGTGCGGCTGGACGACGGGCGCGAGGTCGCCTTCGCCGCCAAGGACTACGCCGACTTCGACCACGGCTATGCGGTCACCATCCACAAGGCGCAGGGCTCCACCGTCGACTACGCGCATGTGCTGGCCTCGCCGTTCATGGACCGGCACGCCACCTATGTGGCGCTCTCGCGCCATCGCGCCGAGGCGGTGCTGCACTTTGGGTGGGATCAATTCGCCGACGTGGAAAGTTTCCGCCGATCCCTCTCGCGCGAGCGAACGAAGGACACCACCCTCGACTATGTCGACGCGAGGAGAACGCCCGCGCAGGAGCGGGCCATAGCCCGAGACTCATTCCCAACGCGTGATAACGGCCGTGTCATGGATAGAGAGGCTTGGCCGGCCACCGCATCGAAGGGGCGTGAGAGAACGCGCTAGGCGCCCCGGACGTGTGGGGGTGATCCACGACAGCTCCCGTCGGAGGCGCCGGTCCCGCCGCGTCGGGGAGAGGACCTTATCGGCCTCCCGGCGACGTGCTGCTCATGGCGGACCATTGCCGACATTCGATTCAGCCGTACTGTCGCGCCAAGTTGGTGAGCCCACCTTGGGGAGGCACCGTACGCGCAAAGCTGAACGAACGAAGGCCCTTTACGCGGGGTCCTTCGATCCCGTCACACACGGACCTTCAGTCCCCTGTCCCATCGCCGTCCGCTTTTGGCCGTGGGCGCGTCGCTGGCGCGATGTCGCACCGCGCGATCGCGCCCATATACTGCGGGATTGGTGGGCGGCCGCTGACTGTGGCCACATCGGGTTTTCGGGGGTTCTGGGGATGGACCTGGACGAATTTCGTCGAATCGTTGACTCGGCTCCGCCCGGGATCCGGGGGTATAAGGATGACCCAGAAAAGATCTACGCCTACGTCGGCCTGAACGAGACCAACTATCAACGGACTTCGGTCAACCAAGCGCTCTACGCGCGGATGCAGGGCTGTTTCACAGCCGGCCACGGAGAGGTCTGGCGGACCTGCAGGTCCTTGAAAACCGACCTGATCCGCGACCACGTCCTGAGCGGTGCGCCGCTCAACCCTTATTTCCTGGTTCTTAATTCGTTGAGCGACGGGATCCGGACCGAGGGCGACCCTCGGGCGGCGATCGAAGGTGACTGGCACACCGCGATCTGGACGGCCGTTGACAGCGCCGATTTCGATCCGCTCACCTTTGACGGCTGGGAACGGCTTCACGCCCGCGATTACGAGGTGGCGCGGGCCGCCAAGGCCCTGCACGACAATGGCTTCCCGGTGCGCCTAGCCCCGGGCTGGATCAGCCTAACGGAAGAGTCCGAACTCCAGGCGATCGCCAGGATCGAGGCCCTGGTGGCGGATATCGGCGGCCTGAACGTCGCCCGCCGCATATTCAAGGCGATCACGCCGCTCTACGACGCTCTTCAGCAGCGTTACCACCTCACGCCCTTGATCTCGACCTCGGGCGGCGGGGCAGCCCAGGTCCCCTGGGGCTATCTCATCCAGCTGGCGGCCAAGCACCTGACTACGCGCGGCGGACAGGGCGAGCCGGAGCAGCAGTGGTTGCGCCTGGTCAACATGGCCAAGGCGGTCGCCGCGGTGTTCGACGTCCAGCCCTACGGCCACGCCCTGTACGGCCAGATGGACGCCATCGCCCTAGTACCCTACCTGCAGGAGCTCGCC
>JAQGII010000306.1 GCA_028291305.1 Caulobacteraceae bacterium | reverse complement strand
AACCTGATGTTCGGCGAGCTGGACATCAAGACGCCGGCGGTGAGGGCGCTGGACGCCGTCACGGCCCGAACCAACGGCTCCTACACCCGGCTTTCGTTCGAAGCCGCGCGCCTGCAGGAGGTCGCGGGGCCGCTGTCGCTGTACGGCGAGGTGCGAGGGCAGCTGGCGTCGAAGAACCTCGACTCCTCGGAGAAGATGGAGCTCGGCGGCGCCTATGGGGTTCGCGCTTATCCCGAAGGCGAGGCCTATGGCGACCAGGGCTACATCCTGACGGCGGAGGCCCGGCTGAGGCTGGCCCGGCTATCGGAATTCACGGGCGGGCAGCTGCAGGCGGTGGTCTTCGCCGACACCGGCTCCGTTACGCTGAGCAAGTCCCCTTGGGCGGCGGGCCCGAACCGCCGGACCCTCAGCGCCGCCGGCGTCGGCCTGACCTGGGCGGATGCCCACAACCTCGCGATCAAGGTGTCCTACGCCTTCAAGCTCGGCAACGAACCGGCGATCTCGGCCCCCGACCGGTCCGGCCGGTTCTGGGTCCAGATCTCGAAATTCTTCTGATGGCGGCCTCAGCACGCACCGCAGCTTCGCCTTCAGCAACAAGGATCGCCTCCATGGCAGCCACCCTCTCCACCCTCGTCCGCGCCGGCCATAGGAACGGCGGCCGCCGCCGGGCGCGGCTGGCCGGCTCCTCGGCCTTGGCCGGTTGGCTGGTGCTCGCGTTTGCGTCGGGCGCCCACGCCCTGCCGACCGACGGCGTCGTGGCGGCCGGGCAGGCGAGCATCGCCGGCGCGCCGAACGGCCTGACCATCAACCAGTCGAGCCAGAACGCAGCGATCAACTGGCAGAGTTTCAGCATCGGATCGGGCGAGTCGGTGCAGTTCGTGCAGCCTGACGCCCGTTCCGTGACACTCAATCGCGTGCTTGGCTCCGACCCCTCCACCATCCTCGGCCAGCTTTCCGCCAACGGGCAGGTGTTCCTGGTCAATCCCAACGGCGTCCTGTTCGGCGCTGGTTCGCAGGTGAACGTCGGCGGGCTCGTCGCCTCGACCCTGCAGATCGACGACGCGGACTTCATGGCCGGTCAGTACCGGTTCTCCGGAGCGGGCGCCGGCTCGGTGGTCAACCAGGGCTCGATCGTCGCCGACGGCGGCTCGGTGGCGCTGCTCGGCGCCCATGTCAGCAACCAGGGCGTGATCTCGGCCCAGCTGGGGGCAGTGTCGCTGGCGGCGGGGAACGCCATGACGCTCGACGTGGCGGGCGACGGCCTGCTGAACGTGACGGTCACGCAAGGCGCGCTGGACGCCCTGGCCGAGAACGGCGGACTGATCCGCGCCGACGGCGGCCGAGTGCTGATGACGGCGCGCTCGGCCGGCGAGCTCCTGCGGACGGCGGTCAACAACACCGGGGTGATCGAGGCGCGCAGCCTTGAAAGCCGCAACGGCGTGATCAGCCTGATGGGCGACATGCAGAGCGGCTCGGTGAACGTCAGCGGCACGCTGGACGCCAGCGCCGCCAACGGCGGCAACGGGGGCTCCATCGAGACTTCCGCGGCCAATGTGAATATCGCCGACGGGGCCAACATCACGACCGCCGCGCCCATGGGGCTGACCGGGACCTGGCTGATCGACCCGCAGGACTTCACCATCGCCGCCGGAGGCAACATCTCCGGCGCAACCCTCTCCGCCCTGCTGGTCACCAACAGCGTCTCGATCAGCACGTCGACCGGCGGAGACACGATCGTGGCGGGAACGCCGCCGGTCAGCTACCGCAACACCAACAGTCCCGGCAACGGCGACATCAATGTCAACGAAGCGGTCAGCTGGACGGCGACCCCGAGCACCACCACCCTGACCTTGACCGCCCTTCGGGACGTGAACGTGAACAAGGCGATCACCGCCACCAACGGCAACGTCGTGGTGTGCTGCGGCCGGGACGTGACCGTGAATGCGGCGATCACGACCACCAACGGCAGCATCCTGATGAGCGCCGGCCGCAACGTTTACCTGAACGCGGTCGCGGCCATCACCACGGTCGACGGCAACATCACCATCTGCGCCGGCAACGACCTCAACCTGGCGTCGGCGATGACGCTGACCAGAGGCAGCAGTATTCCTTCCCAGAGCCTCGGCTTGACGCCGGGCCTCGTCCTGACGGCCGGCTATCAAGGCACCGGTCCGGGCGTCGCCGGCGGCACGGTGAACATCACCTCCCCTACCGTCACGGTCACTGGGCCGAATGCGCCCGTCACGATCAATTACAACCCGACCTCGTACGCGACGCCGACGAACTATCTGGTCAAATTCACCCTGACCGGAGGCGCTGCGCTCACTCAGCACATGTTGGTCTTCCCCAACGGAAGCAAGGCTTACGACGGCACGACGGCGACGACCCTTACGTCCTTCAACAGCACCGCCGCCAGCGGCGCTCCCACCGGCGTCACCCTGGTTGGCGGCGGCTCCGCCGTGTTCGACGACCCTAATGCCGGGTCGAACATCGGCATCACCTACAGCGGCTACACGCTAGGCGGCGTCGATGCGGCGAAATACGCCCTCGCCGTGGCTTGCTGCGTGTCCACGTTCAGGACCACGGGCACGATCACGGCGGCGGCCGTGACCCCGACGCCGACAGCACCGACACCCACGCCGACGCCGACAGCACCGACACCCACGCCGACGCCGACCCCGACACCGACGACTACTCCCACCCCCGCCCAGACCTCGACGCCGACGCCGACAACCACGCCGACGGCGGCCCGCCGGCTGGTGGTCCCTCCGAGCCCGGGGTTCCTGCCTCTGGAGATCGTGGGTCCCACCGGCCTGACGCTCGCCGTGCTCGGAGGGGGCGTGAGGATGCCGCTCATCCCGGTCGCCGAGACCCAGCCCGTACCGGTGGCCGAAACGGCCATCCAGTCGGCGCCCGTTGCCGTAGCGCCCCCGCCCGCGCCGCCGCCTTACGCGCCGCCGGTCCGTCCGCGCAAACAGGACCGCAACTAGGCATGGGCGGCTCAATGAACACGGCGCTGAGGATCGCGATCCTCAGCCTTGGCGTCCTGTCGACGGGCGTCTCTTCGATGTCGCTCGCGGCCCCGCGGGAGCACGCCGATTTTCGCACCGAGGCGGCGTCGAAGGACGCGCGCCGCCTCGTCGACTGGGTGATTACCTCCGGCGACAATGGCGGGTTGCCGTTCGTGGTCGTCGACAAGGTGGCGGCGAAGCTGTTCGTCTTCTACGCGGACGGGCGCCTTCGCGGCGCGGCCCCCGCGCTCCTGGGCCTGGCCCGCGGCGATGATTCCGTCCCCGGGATCGGCGAGCGCAAGCTGGCCAGCATCCGTCCCGAGGAGCGCACCACCCCGGCTGGGCGCTTCGTCGGCGCGATCGGCAACGAACGTGGCGAAAAGGACATCGTCTGGGTGGACTATGAGGCGGCCATCTCCCTGCATCGGGTGATCACCAGCAACGCCAAGGAGCGTCGCCTGCAGCGGTTGGCGACAGCGTCGCCGCTGGACAACCGAATCTCCTACGGCTGCATCAATGTGCCGGCCCGCTTCTACGATACGGTGGTCGGGCCGGCCTTCACCGGCACGAACGGGATCGTCTACATCCTGCCGGAGGTCCGCTCGATCCGCGACGTCTTCCCGGCCTACGACGCCGCTGCGCACAGGCCCGCCGCCCAGGCGTCGGCGACCCCGCGGCGCCCGAGCCAGGTCAGTGCATCTGGTGCTTCAGGCGGCTGATTTCGTCGTGGTCCGCCTTGATCGAGCCGTAGGCCCTGGAGACGACGTCGCGAACCGGCAGGGGGAGGTCGTCCTCCTTGGCGGCCTTCTCGAACTTGTGCTTGATCACATCCTCGCCACGCTCGACTTCATCGATGACAGCCTTGTCGCTGCCGCCGGTGACGGCCTTCTTCAATTCGACGAACTTGTTGTGCGCCTTGCCGAGCATGGACTGGTGGGTGTTGGGTTCGCCGCCGAAGCTGCGGACCTCGCCCTGCAACTCGGACGAGATCTGTTCGCGCCTGCTGGCGTGCTGTTCGAACATGCTGCGCAGCTCAGGATCGCGCACGTTCTGCGCCGCCTGACGGTAGCCGTTGGCGCTGTCGAGGGTCGTCTCGATAAGGCTGTTCAGCACCTTCACGGCGTGATCGTTCGCTTGCATGGGACGTCTCCTAGGTTAGGTGGCTTATCAACTGACCACTCAGCCCCCGGTTCCTAGGTGGAGGCTGTCCGGGCCCGTGGACCCATGGCCCCCGGCGGCCGCCGAAGGCCCCCGCGACATTTACTCGCGGAGCAGGTGAATTCTCATTGGCGCGGCCATCCTCTAAGCTCTCCGAACAAGGCCGGCAGATGGATGAATTTCGCCGGAACGGGGGAGAGCGTCGCGTGGCGGAATTTCAGCCGGTGTGTACGGTCAGGGATCTTGAAAGCCTGGACGACGACGAGATCTTCGCCGGCTTCCAAGCGGGCCTGCAAGGAACCTCGGAGCCCTACGACAGCCGAGGCCGGTCCTATTGGCATGGCTGGCGCAACGGCGCCGTCGAAGGCGGCTACATGCGCAGGGACGACGCCCAGCGGGCTCTGAGCGCCGACATCCAGCGGCGGACGTCCTACTCGTAGGGGAGGCCCCGTTCGCGCTTTCCGCGCGTGAGCAGAACCGCCCAACCGCACCTATCGCCGGGCATCAGGCCCGAGGCGCGGTCATGTCAGCCCTTTCAGTTCGGCAGCGAGGACCATGCGCGGCTGATGCCGTTCAATTAGGTCCGCGTGCTCATGCGCGCGCGTCTTCCAGGATATATTCCGC
>JAQGII010000256.1 GCA_028291305.1 Caulobacteraceae bacterium | reverse complement strand
CCAGCCGGGCTGGGCCGCCTTGGCGCTGGCCACCGCGCGGTCGAGCAGGGCGGCGTCGGCCAGCTCCACCGAGGCCTGCGGGCGGCCGAGGTTGGGGTCGAACACGTCCTGGCGGCGGGCCTGCGGGCCGCCGGAAACCGAGGCGCCGTCGATGAAGTGGCTGATGCCGCGCATGGTTTTCTCCCTGGCTTCGGCCGCATCTTAGCCCGCCGGGCGGCGCCGGGCGTAGGCCCGATATCGGCGCGCCAGGGTTCGTTTCAGCTCCAGCCGCCGCCGAGCGCCTTGTAGATGGCGACGACGTCGGTGTTGGCGCCGGTCTGGGCCACGGTCAGGGCGTCCTCCGCCGCCAGGCGGGTGCGTTCGGCGTCCAGCAGCACCAGGAAGTCGATGCCGCCTTCCTTGTAGCGGATGCGGGCCCGGGCGGCGGCGCTGCGCGAGGCCTCCACCTGCTGCGACAGGCTGACGATCTGCAGCTGCTGCTGGCGGTAGGAGACCAGGGCGTTCTCCAGGTCCTCGATGGCCCGCAGCACCGTCTGGTCGTAGGCCGCCAGGCTGGAGTCGCCGCGCGCCTGCTGCGCCCGCAGCCGGGCGTGGGCGCCGCCCATGTCCAGCGCCGGCCAGGTGATGCTGGGCGCCACCGACCAGGCCTGGGCGCCGTGGCTGAACAGGGTGGAGACGTCGCCCGTCAGCAGCCCGACGAAGCCGGTCACCGTGATGCGGGGGAACAGGTCGGCGGTGGCCACGCCGGTGCGCGCCGTCTGCGCCGCCAGCCGGCGCTCGGCGGCCTGCACATCCGGACGGCGGCGCAGGAAGTCCGCCGCCTCGCCGATCGGCAGGGGTCTGACCAGGGGCGCGGGGGCCGCCGCGAGGGGCGCGAGCTGGGCGTCCAGGGTCCCCGGACGCTGGCCCAGCAGCACGGCCAGCCGATAGGCGGCGCGGGCTTCCTCGGCCACCAGGGCCGGGATGTTGGCCTCCGTGGCGCTGAGGCGGGCGCGGGCGCTGTCGACGTCGACCGGATCGCCGTTGCCCACCTGGAAGCGGACCTGGGTCAGCCGCAGCGTCTCCCTCTGCGTGCCGGCGTTCTGTTCGGCGACCGCCCGGCGGGCCTGGGCCCCGCGCAGTTCGAAGTAGTTCCGAGCCACTTCCGCGGCCACCGTCACCTGGGCGTCGCGGGCGTCGGCTTCGGCGGCCCCGGCGTCGGCCCGGGCGGCCTCGACCCCGTGCCGGACCCGGCCGAACAGGTCGATCTCCCAGGCGGCGTCGAAGCCGATGTCGGCCGCCTCGATCTCCGTGCGGGCCGTGCCGAAGCCCGGCGTCTGTTCCTTGCTGCGACTGTAGTCGGCCTGCGAGGTGATGCGCGGGAACTGGTCCAGGCGGACGTCCTTGAACACCGCCCTCGCCTCGCGCACCCGGTCGCCGGCCATGCGCAGGTCGAGGTTGCCGGCCAGCGCCCGCCGGATCAGGTCGTCGAGCACCGGGTCGCCAAAGGCGCGCCACCAGGCGGCCTCGGGCTGCGCGGCCGACACCGCTTCGGGCGCGGCATTGAGCAGGGTTACCGGGGCCGGGGTCGGCGCGGTGTAGCGGGGGCCCACGGCGAGGGCCGCGGAAGGCGACAGCAGGGCTGCCGCGATCAGGGCTGTGCGGAGTGTCTTCATCGGTCTGCTCAAGGGTGGGGCGCGGCGGCCGCTGGCGCGGTCGGGGCGTCGACAATGGGAGCGGCGTGGACGCGGTGCGTCAGCCGCCGGATGGTCCAGTAGAAGACCGGGGTCAGGGCCAGGCCGAACAGGGTGACCCCGAGCATGCCGGCGAACACCGCCACGCCCATGGCCCGGCGCATCTCGGACCCGGCGCCGGTCGAGAAGACCAGCGGCGCCACGCCCATGATGAAGGCCAGGGAGGTCATCAGGATCGGCCGCAACCGCATGCGGCAGGCCGCCAGCACCGCGTCCCAGGTGGAGTCGCCGTGGGCCTCGCGGTCTCGGGCGAACTCCACGATCAGGATGGCGTTCTTGCAGGCCAGGCCCACCAGCACGATCAGCCCGATCTGGGTGAAGACGTTGTTGTCGCCGTGCATCAGCTGCACGCCAGCCAGCGACGAGAACAGGCACATCGGCACGATCAGGATCACCACCAGCGGCAGGCTCCAGCTTTCGTACTGGGCGACCAGCACGAGGAAGGCCAGCAGCACGCAGATGGGGAAGACGAAGATCGCCGTGTTGCCCGCCAGGATCTGCTGGTAGGTCAGCTCGGTCCATTCGAAGCCCATGCCGTTGGGCAGCTGGTCGTGGGCGATGCGCTCCAAGGCCTTCTGCGCCTGTCCGCTGGAGAAGCCGGGGGCGGGCCCGCCGTTGATCTCGGCGGTGAGCTGGCCGTTGTAGTGGGCGGTCTGCTCGGGTCCGGTGGTCTCGTGCGTGGTGACGAAGGCGCCCAGGGGGATCATCTGGCCGGCCGCGTTGCGGGTCTGCAGGCGCAGCAGGTCCTCCGGCTGCAGCCGGAATTTCTGGTCGGCCTGGACGTTGACCTGGTAGGTGCGGCCGAAGCGGTTGAAGTCGTTGACGTAGAGCGAGCCCAGATAGACCTGCATGGTCTCGAACAGGTCGGTCAGGTTGACGCCCTGGGCGCGGGCCTTCTCGCGGTCGACGTCGGCGCGGATCTTGGGCACGCCGATCTGGTAGCCGGAATAGACGCCGGCCAGGCTGGGCTCCTTGGCGGCCGCGGCGGTGACGGCCTGGGTCGCCGCATAGACGGCCTCCGGGCCGAGGCCGGCGCGGTCCTCGATCTGCATGCGGAAGCCGCCGACGGTGCCCAGGCCCTGGATGGCGGGAGCCGGGAAGGTCAGGATATTGGCGTCGGTGATGGTCGAGAACTGCTTGTTGAGGCTGGCGGCGATGGCGTTGGCCGAAAGCTGGGGCGACTTGCGGTGGTCGAAGCCGTCGAGCACCTCGAACAGCGCGCCCTGGTTGGGGCTGTTGATCAGCCCGTTCACCGACAGGCCGGGGAAGGCCACGACATGGGTCACGCCGGGGGTCTTCAGGGCCATGGCGGTGGCGCGGCGGATCACGTCCTCGGTCCGGTCGAGCGACGAGGCGTCGGGCAGCTGGATGACCGACACCAGGTACAGCTTGTCCTGCTGCGGCACGAAGCCCGTGGGCGTGTGCATGAAGCTGAACGCCGTCAGGGCCAGCACGACGCCGTAGACGACCAGGGCGATGCTGGAGCGGCCCAGCGACTTGGCGACGCCGGCGACGTAATTGTTGGACGCCGCCGCGAACAGGCGGTTGAACGGCCGGAACAGCCAGCCCAGCGAGCGGTCGATCAGCTGTTCGAAGCGGTCCTTGGGGGCGTCGTGCGCCTTCAGCAGCACCGCCGCCAGGGCCGGCGACAGGGTCAGGGAGTTGAACGCCGAGATCACCGTGGAGATGGCGATGGTCAGGGCGAACTGGCGGTAGAACTGGCCGGTCAGGCCGGTGATGAAGGCGGTGGGGATGAACACCGCGCACAGCACCAGCGCCGTGGAGACGATCGGCCCGGTCACCTCGCGCATGGCCTTGCGGGTCGCCTCGGTGGGCGAAAGACCCAGGGCGATGTTCCGCTCGACGTTCTCGACCACCACGATGGCGTCGTCGACGACGATGCCGATGGCCAGCACCAGGC
>JAQGII010000237.1 GCA_028291305.1 Caulobacteraceae bacterium | reverse complement strand
GGGCCATGCGCTTCTCGATGGCCGGGAAGTCGTCGAGGCTGAACGGCTCGTCGCGCGCGAAGTCGTAATAGAAGCCGTCCTCGATGGCCGGGCCGATGGTCACCTGGGTGCCGGGAAACAGCTCCTGCACCGCCTCGGCCATGATGTGGGACGCGTCGTGACGCAGGGTGTCCAGGGCCTCGGGCGATTCGCGGGTGAGCAGTTCGAACTTGCCGCCACGGGTCAGCGGGCGGTCGAGGTCCAGCAGCGCCCCGTCGAGCTTGACCAGGACCGAGCGCTTTTCCAGCGACTTGGCGATGGAGGCGGCCACGTCGCGCCCCGTCACACCCTCTTCGAACTGACGGACGCCGCCGTCAGGAAACACCAGATCGATCATCCCTCACACTTCCAACGTCGGTCCCCCGCGCGCGGCCCGGGCGGGGGAGGATCATATCCCCACGCCGCCATCGGCCGGCAACGGCAAAGCCGGCCCAGCGCCAGCTTCGCGCCCGCGACCGGCCCATGGCCGATCAGGACGTCCGCCGCATATTCCGAACAGGTCGGCGTGAAGCGGCACTGGCGGCCGATGAACGGCGACAGCGCTCCCTTGTAGAGCGTCAGGGCCAACCTGATCGCGCGCTCGTAAAGGTCAGTCATCACGACGATTCCGCCGAAATCCAGGCTGCGCGACCTAACACGGTAAACCGCGATGCGCCACCTGCCGTCCCCCGCCCTGAAACTTTTTCCCAACCTGGCCTTGCGTCCGGAATGGGTTAGATATATCTAAATTATCGATATATCTAACTTATATCGGATAAGAGAGACGCATGAGAATTTTCGGACACCATCACCACCGCTTCGCCCGCCAGGGACAGGAGCATGGGCACGACTACGAACGCAGCCATCACGGACGCGGCGGCTTGCGTCGCGGCGGCGGGCGCGGCGGACGCTTCTTCGACCAGGGCGACCTTCGCCTGGTCATCCTGGCCCTGCTCGCCCAGCAGCCCCGCCACGGCTACGAGATCATCAAGGAGATCGAAGACCGGCTCGGCGGCGCCTATGTCCCCAGCCCTGGCGTGGTCTACCCCACCCTCACCCTGCTCGAAGAGCTGGGCTACGCCAGCCTGACGCAGGACGTCGGCCCCAAGAAGCTCTACGCCGCCACGCCCGAAGGCCTGGCCCACCTGGAGCAGAACAAGGCCGCGGTGGACGCGCTGTTCGCGCGGATCGACCAGGCGGGTTCGGGGCGGGACTTCGCGCCGCGCATCATGCGCGCCATGGGCAATGTGAAACTGGCCTTGCGCCTGCGCCTGTCCCAAGGCCCGCTGACCTCCGAACAGGTCGACAAGATCGCCGCCGCGCTCGACGCCGCCGCGCTCGAAATCGAAAGGAGCTGAGCGTGGAGGTCGTCGCCCGTGTGCCCACCGCCCTCGCCAGCCGCTACCTGCAGCAGCTGTGCAAGCACTGGGGGCACAAGTTCCCGGTGGAGTTTACCCCCGAGCACGGCCGGATCGAGCTGCCTGCCGCGGTCTGCGTCCTGGACGCCGGACCCGAAGCGCTGACCATCCACCTGGAGGCCCCCGCCGACCAGGTCGAGCGGATGCAGGGCGTCGTCGCCGAGCACGTGCAACGCTTCGCCTTCAAGGAGACGCTGCAGTTCGACTGGCTTACCCCGTAAGCCGCCGGTTCACGCAGCGGCGGCGTCGAAGGCGCCCTGGTAATAGTCGGCGAGGTCACGCAGTTCGCCCGCGCAGTCCCCGGCGAAGCACGATCCGTGCATGACGGCGAGGGTCCGCGGCTCCAGCGCGGCCAGGCGCCGGATGGTGCGGGACGTCTCGGGCGTCAGCGCCGTCGACCTGAACATGTCCTCGGTCTGGACCGCGGTCGGGACGATGCTGTCCTTCGTCACGGCCGGGCCGTCGCCGACCTGAGTGAACAGGTCGCCGGCGAACAGGGTGCGCGAGGTCTCCTCGTAGATGAGGCCGGACTCCCAGGCATGGGGGACGTGCGGCGTGTCGATCCAGCGGACGCGCTTGCCGCCAAGGTCGATGGTTTCGCCGTCGGCCAGGGCCCGCGGCGGGCGATCGGCAAGATCGTTCAGCGACACCATGCAGGCGGTCGCCCCCTGCAGCACCTGCGCGCCCGGCGCCGCCGCCAGCCACTGGTTCATCGACCCGCACTCGTCGGATTCGACATGGCCGAACGAAATCCAGCGCAGGTCCCCGACCGGCAGAATCCGGCCGAATGCGGCGCAGATGCTGTCGAACATCTGCCTTGGTCCGGTGTGGAACAGGAGCGGCTCGTCGGCGCGGATCAGGTACTGGTTGAACGAGAAGCCGGCGGGTGCGGCGATCTCCGGGACAAAGGTCGAGAACCGGTAGACGCCATCGGCGATTTCGTCCGTCCGCACGTCCATATCACCGCTCCGAAGAACCGACCCGGGCCCGGCGCAACGTGGCTCGATCCTGCGCCTTGCCCCGCCTGGGCGCGACAAGATGTGGCACTGTACACCTGAAGCCCGCGCCGGCCCTAAGGCTGCCTGTTCCCGCCGGTCGCCTTGCGGATGCGAGATCGGCTTATACATAGGGGGCCTCCACTTCGAGGATCAGCCATGTCAGCCGAAACCCATGCATCGCCCGTAGCCGCCGCCATTCCGTCGCTCGCGCCAGGAGGAGCAGCGGTCGTGACGGGAGCGGCCAGCGGCATCGGGCTGGCGGCCGCACGCTGCTTTGCGGACCTGGGCCTGCATGTGGTGATGGCGGACCTTCCCGGAGAGGCCCTCGACCGGGCCGTGGAGACCGTTCGGCAAGCAGCGACGGGCGGCGCGCGTGTCCTCTCCGCGCCCTGTGACGTAGCGGATCGGGTCGCCGTCGGTCATCTGGCGCAGACCAGCTTCGACGCGTTCGGAGCCGTCAACGTCTTGATGAACAACGCGGCGATCGGGGTGAACCCGGGACGCACCTGGGAGGGCGGCGAAGGCTGGCGCGCGTTGATGGACGTGAACCTGTGGGGCGTGATCCATGGGGTTCAGGCCTTCGTGCCCAGGATGCTGGAGATGGCCCTGCCGGGATTGGTGATCAACACCGGGTCGAAGCAGGGTATCACGCTGCCTCCCGGCAATAGCGCCTACAACACCTCCAAAGCCGGGGTGAAGGCGTACACCGAACTCCTCAGCCACGAGTTGCGCCAAGCCGGCGGCACGCTAAGCGCTCACCTTCTGATCCCTGGCTTCACCTATACCGGCATGACCGGGCGCCCCGAAAAGCCGCCGGCCGCATGGACGGCTGACCAGGTGATCGGCTTCATGCTGACGAGCCTGGCGCGCGGCGATTTCTATATCCTCTGCCCCGACAATGACGTCGCTCGCGAAGTCGATGAACGCCGCGTTCGATGGAGCGCCGACGATCTCATTCGCAACCGCCCGGCATTGTCGCGCTGGCATCCGGACTATCAGGAGGCGTTCGCGGCCTTCATGGCGGAAGGGTGATCCTTACGATCCGGCCGCCCGGACAAGGACGCGTCCGCGAGGGGCCGCGCCAGGAGTTGAAGTGGGCCTAGAGCCCCGCTTTGCGGAACGAGACCCTCGATAGCGCCGACCAGTCCAAATCACCGTCGCCGGATGCAATGGCTTCGATGAAATGATCACGCAGCAACGAGGCGAGGGGCAGCGGGACGTGCTCCGACTCGCCCGCCTGCAGCGCCAGACGCACATCCTTCAGGCCCAGGGGTAGCTTAAATCCCCCGGGCGGGAAGCGCTGTTCGGCGACCAATGGCGCGTAGATCTTATAGGCCGGCGCGGCGAACGCAGAGCCGGTCATCACCTCGTAGAGGGCCGAAGGCTCGATGCCATAGGCCTTCGCCAGGGCCCCCGCCTCCGCCAGGGTCTCGATCACGCTGGCGAGCGAGAAGTTGCACGCCAGCTTGACGACATTGGCCCGATGCGGCGCCTCGCCCAGCGGCCAGACCGTTTTGGCGAAGAGGTCGAGCAACGGCCTGATGCGGTCCACCGCGCCCGCCTCGCCGGCGACCAGCACGTTGAGCGCCCCAGCAGCGGCTACATCCGGGCGGCCCAGCACCGGCGCCGCGACGTAGCCCACGCCCGGACGCCGGTGCAGGTCTTCGAGGCGCTTGGCCAAGGCAACCGAAATGGTGGCCAGGTTGACGTGCACGGCTCCGGCTCGCGCGCCGTCCAGCGCGCCGGATGCGAGAATGACCTCTTCCACCACACTGTCGTCGGACAGCATGGAGAACACCACTTCAGCCTGGAAGGCGTCAGCCGGGGTCTCA
>JAQGII010000233.1 GCA_028291305.1 Caulobacteraceae bacterium | reverse complement strand
GGGCGCCGCGCCGGCGGCCGGCGCCGGAGCCTGGGCCTGGGCCTGGGCCTGGGCCTGGGCCGTGGCGGCAACGGCCAGGAGGGCCAGCGTGGCGATGGCGATGCGATGGTGTGACACCCAGGGCTCCCTTGTCTTTGACTTTGTTATCGTAGGCGCGACCGCGACGGTCCGCAGGGCGACGCTAGTTGTCCAGTCATGACAAATCAACACCAGCCGCGGGGCGCTACCCGCCCTTGAAGGTCGGTTTGCGCTTTTCCAGGAAGGCGGCCATGCCCTCCTTCTGGTCCTGGGTGGCGAACAGCGACTGGAACAGCAGCCGCTCCAGCCGCACCCCCTGCGTCAGGGTGGTCTCGAAGGCGGCCTCGACCATCTCCTTGCACATCATGGCGGCGACCGGCGACAGGCCCGCGATCTTGGCCGCCGTCGCCCGGGCTTCGCCCATCAGCTCGGCGGCGGGCACCACCCGGCTGACCAGGCCGCAGCGCTCGGCCTCCACGGCGTCGATCATCCGGCCGGTCAGGATCAGGTCCATGGCCTTGGCCTTGCCCACGGCGCGGGTCAGCCGCTGGCTGCCGCCGATGCCGGGGGCGACGCCGAGAGTGATCTCGGGCTGGCCGAACCTGGCGGTGTCGGCGGCGATCAGGATGTCGCACATCATCGCCAGCTCGCAGCCGCCGCCCAGGGCATAGCCGGCCACCGCCGCGATCAGCGGCTTGCGGAAGCGCGACGCCCGGTCGTGGCTGCCGGTGATGAAATCCGACAGGAAGGTCTGCGGATAGGCCTTGTCCGCCATCTCCTTGATGTCGGCGCCGGCGGCGAACGCCTTGTCCGAACCGGTCAGGACCACGCAGCGCACGGCCGGGTCAGCCTCGGCGGCGTCCAGGGCGGCGGCCAGTTCGGTCATCATGCCGGTGTTGAGCGCGTTCAGCGCCTGCGGCCGGTTCAGGCGGATGACCAGGAAGCCGTCGTCCGGCTCGATGATCAGGGTCTCGTAGCTTGGTCCGCTCACGTTCGGGTCTCCTGGATGCCCAGGGCCACCTTACGGCTTCGGCCCGTCCACGCGAACCCCGGCGCCGCGCAGAAGCTGTGGCACCCCGCCGGGGCCGATCAGGTGGCCGACGCCGACCACCACCACCACCTTGCCCCGGCCCGCGAGCCGCTTGCGCAGGGTCTCGACCCAGGCGGCGTTGCGGTCGGTCAGCAGCGCCTTGAACAGGGCCGGGCTGGCCCGGCGCAGGGGCTGGACGCCGTCCCTGTCGAGGGCCTTGAGGTCGCCGCTCAGCCAGTCGCGCATCAGGCGGCGGTAGGCGTCCGGGTCCTCCCGCAGCTCGCGCACCGTGTCCATCAGGGAGGCGACCTGGTCGGCGGCGGCGGCGCCGGCGAACAGGGCGATCTGCTGCGCCGGGGTCTCGAAGGCGTGGCGGCCGGCCTGGGGGGCGGACTGCGCCAGCTGGCGCTCGACCCCCTGGTCGGCGAAGGCCCCCTCGCGCGCATAGGCGGCCTGGGCCAGGCTCAACTCGGCCAGCCAGGGCCGCAGCCGGTCCAGCTGGGCCATGGGCAGGCCGAGGTCGGCCGCCGTCGCCTTCAGTCGCTCCCGCTGGGCCGGGGTCAGCAGGGCCGACAGGGTCTCGCCGTCGGGCAGCACGCCCTTGGCCAGGGCCAGGCGGGCGCCCTCCAGGAGGCCGCCCGCATCGATCGGCGTCTCGAACCACAATTCGTCGGCGTCCTTGAGGGCGTCGGTCAGGGCCTGGGGCTCCCAATCCAGCTTGTCCGGCAGGATGTGCACGGAGCCGAACAGGACCACGGTCGCCTCGGGCCCGTGGGCCACCCAGATGGGCGGCTTGGCCCAGGCGGGCGCCGCCCCCAGGGCGAGGAGCGCACAGAGAAGGCCGGCCCATCCCCTCATTTCTGGCAGACCGGGCAGTAGAAGGTCGAGCGGCCGCCCTGCACCAGGCGGCGGACCACGCCGCGGCAGCCGGGGGTCAGGCAGGGCTCGTCCTCGCGGCCGTAGGCGCGGAAGCGATGCTGGAAATAGCCCAGGGCGCCGTCGGTGGCGGCGAAGTCGCGCAGGGTCGAGCCGCCGGCCTCGATGGCCTCCTCCAGAACCAGTCTGATGGTCTCCACCAGGGCCGCCAGCCTGGGCCGGGCGATCTTGCCTCCGGCCTTCAGCGGCGAGACGTGGGCCCGGTGCAGGGCCTCGCACACATAGATGTTGCCCAGCCCGGCCACGATCCGCTGGTCCAGCAGCAGGGTCTTGATCGCCTGGCTGCGGCCCTTCAGCGCGCCCGCCAGATAGGCCGCGTCGAAGTCCGGCCCCAGGGGCTCGGGGCCCATGCCCCTGAACCAGGGGTGATCGGCCAGGTGGGCGGTGGGGACCAGGCCCATGAAGCCGAAGCGGCGGGGGTCGCAATAGGTGATGCGGTGGCCGGCGTCGGTGTCGAACACGACATGGGCGTGCTTGGCGCCCTCGGCGACGGGATGGGCGAACACCCCGGGCCGGGCCAGGGCGCCGCCGGCCTCGATGTCGAAGCGCCCGGTCATGCCCAGGTGCATCACCAGGGTCTCGCCGGTGTCGAGCCGGGCCAGCAGGTATTTGGCGCGTCGCTCCAGCGCATCGACCCGCGCCCCTTCGAGCCGTCCCTTGAAATCGTCGGGCAGGGGAAAGCGCAGGTCCGGTCGCCGGGCCAGGACATGGGCCAGCCGGGCGCGCTCGAGCACCGGCTTGAGGCCGCGGCGGACGGTTTCGACCTCGGGCAGTTCAGGCATGGGCGACCAGGAGCATGGCTTTGGACATAGCGCACGGCCGCCATTTGCGCCAAAGAACTCCGGTGCGGATGCGCTCAGGCGCCAGGGATCAGACGATGGGCGACAGTTCGGCCACCTTTGGCTTCTCGGATGTGGACGCGGCGCAAAAGCCGGGGATGGTGCGCGGCGTGTTCGACCGCGTGGCCAGCCGCTACGACCTGATGAACGACCTGATGTCGGCCGGGGTGCACCGGGTATGGAAGGACATGGTCGCCGCGCGGCTCAATCCCCAGCCGGGCGAGACCATCATCGACTGCGCCGGGGGCACCGGCGACATGGCCAACCGCTTCGCCAGGATGGCCCGTCGGGCGCAGCAGCGCCGCGGCGGCGCCGATGCCCGGGTGATCGTGATCGACTACAACGCCGAGATGGTCGCCGCCGGCATCCGGCGCGGCGGGCAGCCGGACGTGGCCTGGGCCGTGGGCGACGCCCAGCGCCTGCCGCTGCGCGACGCCCAGGCGGACGCCTATGTCATCTCCTTCGGCCTGCGCAACGTCACCGACATCCAGGGCGCCCTGGCCGAGGCGCGCCGCGTGCTCAAGCCCGGCGGCCGGTTCCTGTGCCTGGAATTCTCGCGGCCGGTCACCGAACCCCTGCAAAAGGCCTACGACGCCTACAGCTTCAAGGTCATCCCCGCGATCGGCGCCTGGGTGGCCGGGGACCGGGCTTCCTACCAGTACCTGGTGGAGAGCATCCGCCGCTTCCCCGAGCAGGACCGGCTGGCCGCGATGATGGACCAGGCCGGGTTCGGCCGGGTGGGCTACACCAACTTCACCGGCGGCGTCGCGGCCCTGCACCACGGCTGGGCGGTCTAGCCGGCCCATGAGCGACGTCGCCGCTTTCTTCAGGCTGCTGGGCGCCCTGTGGGTGCTGGTGCGGGCCGACGCGCTCCTGCCGCGGCCGCTCGACCCCTACCTGCCGCCGAGCGCGCGCCTCGCCGCCCGTTTCCTGCGCCTGTTCGCCGGGCCCCAGGGGCGGCGCGGCCGGCCCGGCGAGCGGCTGGCGGCGGCCCTGGAGCACCTGGGGCCGGCGGCGATCAAGCTCGGACAGCTGCTCTCCACCCGCGCCGACATCTTCGGCCAGACCTTCGCCGACGACCTGGCCCGGCTCAAGGACCGGCTGGCGCCCTTCCCGATGGAGGTGGCCCTCGGCGAGGTCGCCGCGGCGCTGGGCCGGCCGGTCAGCGACGTTTTCAGTGAATTCCTGCCGCCGGTCGCCGCCGCCTCCCTGGCCCAGGCCCATCCGGCCAGGCTGCTGGACGGGCGCATGGTGGCGGTCAAGATCCTGCGGCCGGGGGTGGAGCACCGCATCCGCGCCGACATCCGCGCCCTGACCCTGTCGGCGCGCTGGGCCGAGCGGATGGGGCCGGAGGCGCGGCGGCTGGAGCCGCGCGCCCTGGTGGCCACGGTGGCCCGCTCGCTGGAGCTGGAGCTGGACCTGCGGCTGGAGGCCGCGGGCGCCTCCGAGCTGGGCGAGGTGATGGCCCGCGACCCCTACATGGTCGCGCCCAAGGTGATCTGGGACGGGGTGGGCAAGCGGGTGCTGACCCTGGCCTGGGCGCAGGGCATGGCGCTGTCGGACCCCGCCGCCCTGGACCAGCCGGGCATGGATCGCCCGGCCCTGGCCACCCAGCTGATCCGCGCCTTCCTGACCCAGGCCCTGGACCACGGGGTGTTCCACGCCGACCTGCACGAGGGCAACCTGTTCGTCGAGGCGCCGGACCGGCTGA
>JAQGII010000214.1 GCA_028291305.1 Caulobacteraceae bacterium | reverse complement strand
GCCGCCGCGACCACGCCCCCTGCGGCCGCTCCGGCCAAGGTCGCCTCGTCGCCCGGCAACGGCGGCGGCAAGTAGGCGTCCGGGCCTAGGGCGCGATCCGCCTGAGCGCGGTCGGTTCGCCGATGCGCGCGATGGCCTCGGCCAGCGGCTCCGCCTCGACCTGCATGTGGAAGGCGTTGGCGTGCAGCAGCCGCGCCGGGTCCAGCATGACCCCCACGTGCCCGCGCCAGAACACCAGGTCGTTGCGCCGCAGGGCGCCCCGCTCGACCGCCTGGCCCAGCATCGCCTGCATGTCCGAATCGCGGGGACAGCCGGCGCCGCAGGCGTAGAGGGCCTGCTGCACCAGGCCCGAACAATCCAGCCCCAGGCTCTCGCGGCCGCCCCACTGGTAGGGCGCGCCCACGAAGCGCTCGGCCACCGCCGCCGGATCGGTCTCGAACAGGCCCGCCGGCGCCAGCTGTTCGCGGGCCAGCCAGCCCGACCCCCCCGCCTTCAGGAACCGCCCCTCCTCCGCCTCGACGCAGACCAGGGCGTTGAGGCTGTAGAGGCCGACCGGCGCCGACTTGATGTCCGGGCGGCTGAAGGCGTAGGCGCGCAGGGCGGCGACCCGGTGAGTGGGCTCCACGGCGCCGGCGGCCAGGTCGGCCATCCGGACGTAGCCGACATAGCCGTCGCGCGCCGCCTGGCCCCAGCCCCAGGCGCGCCCGGTCTCGATCACGGCGAAGCCCTCGCCGAACAGCAGCTGGTCCCATTGCTCGGCGCCGGCGTCCGGCGCGCGGCGGATGGCGGCGGCGGGGACCGCGCAGCGATAGGCGGTGGTCAGGGCGAACCGTTCGGCCCGGATAAGGCCTTGCAGCGCGGCGTCGGCCAGGTCCGGCCGCGCCAGCGTGACCCGCGGGTCGCTCATCGATAGCGGGCCTGCAGCAGCTGGAACAGGGCGCGCACCGCCTGGGCCTCGCCGCCCGCCGGCCAGCCCGGCCGCGCCTTGGGGTTCCAGGCGAAGATGTCCAGGTGCACCCAGCCGGCCTTGGGCGCGAACCGCTGCAGGAACAGGGCGGCGGTCACCGACCCGGCCTGGGCCCAGGCGTCCGGGTCGTTCTTCAGGTCGGCGATGTCGCTGTCGACGGATTCCGCATAGCCCGCCCACAGGGGCAGGCGCCACAGGGGATCGCCCACCGCCTCGGCGGCGGCGGCGAGGTCGGCGGCCAGGGCGTCGTCGTCGGTGAAGAAGGGGATCACCTGGGGTCCCAGCGCCACCCGCGCCGCGCCGGTCAGGGTGGCCATGTCGATGGTCAGCACCGGATCGAGTTCGGCCGCGCGGGCCAGGGCGTCGGCCAGGATCAGGCGGCCCTCGGCGTCGGTGTTGCCGATCTCGATGCTCAACCCCTTGCGCGAGGCGATCACGTCCCCCGGGCGCATGGCGTCGCCGGAGATGGCGTTCTCCACTGCGGGGATCAGCACCGCCAGCCGCACCGGCAGCCGCGCCGCCATCACCATGCGCGCCAGGGCCAGAGCGTGGGCCGCCCCGCCCATGTCCTTCTTCATCAGCCGCATGCCGGAGGACGGCTTGATATCGAGGCCGCCGGTGTCGAACACCACGCCCTTGCCGACGATGGCGACCAGCGGATCGCCCGCACGGCCCCAGCCGATCTCGATCATGCGCGGCGCGCGGTGCGCGGCGGCGGCGCGGCCGACCGCGTGCACGGCGGGATAGTTGGCGTCGTGCAGGTCGTCGCCGGCGACGACCGCGATGTCGGCCCCGAAATGCTCGGCGATCTCGCTGGCGATGGTCTCGATCTGCAGCGGCCCCATGTCGTTGGCCGGGGTGTTGACCATGTCGCGGGCCAGGGCGCAGGCGTGGACCACAGCGGTGGCCAGCTCGGCGTCGGCGCCCGGCGGCAGCACCAGGTTGGCGGGGCCGTCCTTGGCGGGCTTGTAGCGGTCGAAACGATAGGTCCCCAGGCCCCAGGCGATGGCCAGCTGGGTCGGGTCCACGCCCGCCGGGACCTCGGACAGCTGGTAGTCGCCCGCCGCCAGCTTGGCCGCCACGGCGCGGAAGATGTCGGCCTTGGGCTGCTCGCCCAGGCCGACGAACACCTGCTCGAGCCGGCCGTGGCCGGGGTCGGAGGCCTTGAGCACCTGCCCGGCCTTGGCCTTGAAACCCTCCTGCTCGGCCAGTCCGCGCAGGAACGGCGGCAGCCCGGCCACGCCCGCCTCGGTGATCGGGACCAGGGTGACGGCGGTTTCTGAAGAGGCGATCAGGACGTCGGACATGTTGCGCACGGTTAAGGAGTGGGACCGGGGCGTTAACCCCTAGGTTAACGGTTGATTCGGGCCGATGGGCGATGATGGGCGCCAATCGTTTCGGAGCTTCCTCCATGTGTCGCAAGCTTGCCCTCGCCGCAACCGCCCTGATGCTGCCGCTCGTGCTGGCCGCCACCCCGGCCCTGGCCTGGGGCCTCGGCAAGCCCGCCGCCGCGACGGCAGCCGCGACGAACGCCGCGAGCACCCCGGCGGCGCCCGCCCCCGCCGCCGGCTCCAAGGCCAGCGCCCAGGACCGGGCCGCCGCCGACCGCATGGACCCGCTGGGCCGCGCCGCCTTCTGGGCCTCGCAGGTC
>JAQGII010000137.1 GCA_028291305.1 Caulobacteraceae bacterium | reverse complement strand
GGCTCGATGACGAGGACCTCTACGGCGACGTGCTGGCGCGGCCGTTCAGCGAGGTCGTCGCCGACATCTGCCGCGATCTGGGCCTGGACCCGGACTGGAGCCGCCTGGCGCAGGAGCCCTGGGCGCGCGCGGAGATCGACAGCGGCCAGGCCGGGGGCCCGTTGGCGGCGCTGCCGGCCGGCGGCGCGGAGGCCCGTCCGCCTCCCCCCTATCGTCATTCCACGGACGTGCGAAGGACGGACCGGGGGACCCAGGCGACATTGGCCGAAGGGCCCTGACGGCTGCGTCGCCGATCTTGGACAGCCCTCCAGGTGGGCTTCTCCGCGAGCGCGTGACGGGTGAGCGCCGCTTGGGTCCCCCGGTCGAGCCGGGGGATGACGGCATTGGGGGGCGAGGCGCCCGCCGTTCCGCGCGGCCTACTTCGGAATCGACGGCGTCCCCAGGTCGGAGGTCCCGCCTTCACCTTCGTCCTCATCTTCCGCATCCGGCAGACGCTGCGCGTCGCGCTGGCGGGCGAGGTCCTTGGCGCCGACGCCCAGGCCCTGCTGGCGGGCGAGGGTGGCTTCCAGTTCGGAGGGCTCGTAGCGGTCCTCCGGGGCGTCTTCGGACAGATCGTCGAGGGGTTCGTCGGGCATGGCGGCCTCCTGGGCTGCTGAACTTCGGCAGAAATCAAACCCCGAGACCCCTTGGCTGTTCCGACCCTCCTGACAGCGGCGCGTGAATCCGTTAACTCCCCTCCATGACCGTCGCCCCGCAAAAGACCGCCCCCAAGACCTCGGCAGAGCTGGCCAAGGAATATGGCCTCAAGCCCGACGAATACGCCCTGATCCTGCAGCGCCTGAACCGCGAGCCCAGCCCCGTGGAGCTGGGGGTCTTCTCGGTGATGTGGAGCGAGCACTGCTCCTACAAATCCTCGCGCATGCACCTGTCCAAGTTCCCCACCAAGGGGCCGCAGGTGATCTGCGGGCCGGGCGAGAACGCCGGGGTCATCGACATCGGCGTCAATGAGCAAGGGGTTCGGCAGGCCTGCGTGTTCAAGATGGAGAGCCACAACCACCCCTCCTACATCGAGCCCTACCAGGGCGCGGCGACCGGCGTGGGCGGCATCATGCGCGACGTCTTCACCATGGGCGCGCGGCCGGTGGCGCTGCTCAACGCCCTGCGCTTCGGCGCCCCGGACCATCCCAGGACGCGGCGCCTGGTCGAGGGCGTGGTGGCCGGCATCGGCGGCTACGGCAACTGCGTCGGCGTGCCGACCGTGGCCGGCGAGACCAACTTCCACCCCGGCTACAACGGCAACATCCTGGTCAACGCCATGTGCGTGGGCCTGGCCGACGCCGACAAGATCTTCTACTCGGCCGCCCCCTCCGCCGGCCTGCCGGTGGTCTATTTCGGCTCCAAGACCGGGCGCGACGGCATCCACGGCGCGACCATGGCCTCGGCCGAGTTCGACGAGGACTCCGACGAGAAGCGCCCCACCGTCCAGGTCGGCGACCCCTTCGCCGAAAAGCTGCTGATCGAGGCGACCCTGGAGCTGATGGCGTCGGGCGCCGTGGCCGCCATCCAGGACATGGGCGCGGCCGGCCTGACCTCCTCCTCGGTGGAGATGGCCGGCAAGGGCGGCGTCGGCATCGCACTGGACCTCGACGCCGTGCCCCAGCGCGAAGAGGGCATGACCGCCTATGAGATGATGCTGTCGGAAAGCCAGGAGCGGATGCTGGCCATCCTCAAGCCCGGCCGCGAGCACGACGGCGAGCGCATCTTCAAGAAGTGGGGCCTGGACGCCGCCACCATCGGCTGGACCACCGACACCGGCCGCATCGTGCTCAAGCACAAGGGCGAGGTGGTCTGCGACCTGCCGCTGGGCCCGCTGTCGGACGACGCGCCGCTCTACGACCGCCCGCACGTCAAGACGCCCCCCGCCAGGCGGCTCCAGCCCGGCGAAATCCCCGCCCCGGCCGACTACGGCGCCGCGCTGAAGACCCTGATGGCCTGCCCGGACATGGCCTCCAAGCGCTGGCTGTGGGAGCAGTACGACCGCCACGTGATGGCCGACACCCTGGAGGATTCGGCCACCGGCGCCGACGCCGGCATCGTCCGCATACACGGGACGCGCAAGGCCCTGGCCCTGACCTCCGACTGCACGCCGCGTTACGTCGCCGCCGACCCCTATGAAGGCGGCAAACAGGCCGTGGCCGAGGCCTGGCGCAACCTCATCGCCGTCGGCGCCGAGCCGATCGCCATCACCGACAACCTCAACTTCGGCAATCCGGAGCGGGCGGAGATCATGGGCCAGATCGTCGCCGCCGTGCGTGGCATGGCCGAGGCTTGCCGCGCCCTCGCCTTCCCGGTGGTGAGCGGCAATGTCTCCCTCTACAACGAGACCAATGGCGCGGCCATTCCGCCGACGCCGGTGGTGGGTGGCGTCGGGCTGATCGCCGACAGCGCGCGGCGCGCGGACTTCGCTTCGATGAGGGCGGGGCAAACCCTGGTGCTGGTGGGTGAAACCCGCGGCGAACTGGGCGCCAGCCTCTATCTGCGCGAGTCGTTTGGGCGCGAGGCTGGCGCGCCCCCGCCGGTGGATCTGGCCGCCGAACGCCGCAACGGCGACTTTATCCGGTTACTGATCAACACAGGCCAGATGAGAACCGTACA
>JAQGII010000134.1 GCA_028291305.1 Caulobacteraceae bacterium | reverse complement strand
CGGCGTCGAAGCCGGTGGCGTAGACCGTCGGAGCGAGGCCGGCGAAGGCGCCGAAGAAGCCCGCCGCGTCCTTGTTGGCCAGGGTCCCGGCCACCAACGCCACCGGCCGGCCGTCGCGGGCCAGTTGCGCCAGGGTCGCGGCGACCGCCCGCGCGCCGTGCGGATTGTGCCCGCCGTCCAGCCACAGGTCGCAACCCCTGGTCCGCGCCATCTCGCCGTAGGGCCCCGCGGTCAGCCGCTGCATCCGCGCCGGCCACACAGCCGAGGCGACCCCGCGGGCGATGGCGCCGTCGTCGATGCGCGGATGGTTCAGGGCCAGGGCGGCGGCGATGGCCAGGCCGGCGTTGGCCGTCTGGTGCGCGCCGTAGAGGGACGGCAGGGGCAGGTCGAGCAGCCGGTCCGCGCCCTGGTAGAGCATCCGCCCGCCCTCCTCCCAGGCGTCGAACCCCTGGCCCATGAAGGCGATGGGCGCGCGCAGCCGCTGCGCCTGGCGCGCGATCACCGCCTCGGCGACCTCGTCCTGGCGGGCGCTGACCACTGGCCGGCCGGCCTTGACGATCCCGGCCTTCTCCCCGGCGATGCTGGCCAGGTCCTCGCCCAGGAACTCCTTGTGGTCGTAGTCCACCGGAGTGATCGCCGAGACGGCTGGGGCCGCGATCACATTGGTGGCGTCGAACCGGCCGCCCAGCCCCACTTCCAGAACAAGAAGATCGGCGGGCTCCTCCGAGAAGGCTACAAAGGCTGCCGCGGTGACGATCTCGAAGAAGGTGATCGGCTGGCCGGCGTTGGCCGCCTCGACCCGCGCCAACACATCCGCCAGCGCCTCCTCGGCGATCAGGGTCCCGGCCAGGCGGATGCGCTCGACGAAGCGCACCAGATGCGGCGAGGTCAGCACATGCACGCGCAGGCCGGCGGCCTCGCCGATGGCGCGCAGGAAGGCGCAGGTGGAGCCCTTGCCGTTGGTCCCCGCCACATGGACGGTCGGCGGCAGCCGGTCCTGCGGCCGGCCGAGCGCCTCCAGCAGCCGCTCGATGCGGCCCAGGGACAGGTCGATCTTGATCGGATGCAGCCCGCGCAGGCGCTCCAGCGCCGCGTCGTGCGCGCGAAGGTGGTCGGTCATGGCCGGCCTCCTGCCGTCATCCTCGGGCTTGTCCGATGCTACGCCGCCACGCTCCGGCGGCCCATCATCAGGGTCTGCAGGATCGAACCCAGCACCTCGGGCAGCTCTTTGCGCGGCGTGACGCGGTCGACCATGCCCTTTTCCAGCAGGTATTCGGAGCGCTGGAAGCCCGGCGGCAGGACCTCGCGGATGGTCTCCTCGATCACGCGCGGGCCGGCGAAGCCGATCATGGCGCCCGGCTCGGCCAGGTGCACGTCGCCGAGCATGGCGTAGGAGGCGGTAACGCCGCCGGTGGTCGGGTCGGTCAGCACCACGATGTAGGGCAGGCGCGCCTTCTTCAACTCCTGGATCGCCAGGGTGGTGCGCGCCATCTGCATCAGCGACAGGGCGCCTTCCTGCATGCGGGCGCCGCCGGCGGCGGTGAACACCACCAGGGGGCAGCCGCGCTTCACCGCCGTCTCGGCCGCGCAGATGAAGCCCTCGCCCGCGGCCATGCCCAGCGAGCCGCCCATGAAGGCGAAGTCCTGCACCAGGACGACCGTGGCGACGCCGCCGATCTTGCCCACGCCCAGGGCCATGGCGTCGGGCTCCTGGGTGGCGTGGCGGGCCGACTTCAGGCGTTCGACATAGGCGCGGTCGTCGACGAAGCCCAACGGGTCTTCCGGCACGGTCGGCGTCGGCAGCGCCTTGTAGGCGCCGTCGTCGAAGGTATAGGCGAACCGCAGCTTGGGACGGATGCGCATGTGGCGCCCGCCGGGGGTCACCCACCAGGCGGCCTCCAGGTCCGGCCGGTAGATCATCTCGCCCGTGTCGGGATCCTTGACCCACAGGTTCTCGGGCGTTTCGCGCGCCCCCGGCGCGGGCTTGGCCACCAGGTTGCGCACGCCGGGGGCGAACCGGGCCAGCCAGCCGCCGCGCTCGCGGTGGGGCTTGGCGGTCGCCGGCGCCGGCTGCGCCGGGGCGTCAGTCTTGTCTTTGGGAGGCCTGGCCATGCTTAAGCCCGTATGGATGCTTCATGACGGCGCGAGTCCCGCACAGCCTGCGCCAGCGCCCTGGCCGAGGCCAGGACTTTCGGGGCGGCCGGCTGGTTCGCCTCCAGCGCCTGGGCGATCAGCTCGACCAGGGCCGAGCCGACCACCACCGCGTCGGCGATCCTGGCGACGGCGGCGGCGCGGGCGGGAGTCTTGATGCCGAAGCCCACGGCCACCGGCAGGCCGGAGGCGGCGCGCACCCGCTCTACCGCGGGACCGATGGCGTCGGCGTCGGCCTCCTTGACTCCGGTCACCCCGGCCACGGAGACGTAATAGACGAAGCCCGAGGTGCGGCGCAGCACCGCCGGCAGGCGCTTGGCGTCGGTGGTGGGGGTGGCCAGACGGATCAGGCTGATGCCCGCCTGCTCCAGCGGATCGGCCAGGGGGTCGGCCTCCTCCGGCGGGCAGTCGACCACGATCAGGCCGTCGACCCCGGCCTCGGCGGCTTCGACGGCGAAGCGTTCGTAGCCCCGGCTGAGGATCGGGTTGAGGTAGCCCATCAGCACGATCGGGGTGGTCTGGTCGCCCTGGCGGAAGCGGCGGACGATATCCAGCGTCTTGGCCACCGTGATGCCCTGCTTGAGCGCCCGCTGGGCGGCGCGCTGGATCGGCGGGCCCTCGGCCATCGGGTCGGAGAAGGGCATGCCCAGTTCGATGATGTCGGCCCCGGCGGCCGGCAGGCCGGACAGGATGTCGAACGCGGTCTGCGGGTCGGGGTCGCCCGCCATGACATAGGCGACGAAGGCCGCACGGCCCTCGCCCTTGAGCCGGGCGAAACAGGTATCGAGGCGCTGCTGGGTCAAAATCAGACTTCCGAGATCTTGCGGCCGAGCGCGGCGGCCACTGTGCCCACGTCCTTGTCGCCGCGGCCCGACAGGCACAGGGCAATCACGCCGCCCTTGCCGATCTCCCGGGCCAGTTCGCCGACGCGGGCGATGGCGTGGGCGGATTCCAGGGCCGGGATGATGCCCTCGACCTCGGCGGTGAGTTGGAAGGCGGCCAGGGCCTCGTCGTCGGTGCAGGTGCGGTATTCCGCGCGGCCGACGTCGTGCAGCCAGCTGTGCTCCGGTCCGATGCCGGGATAGTCCAGGCCCGCCGAGATGGAGTGGGCGTCGAGGATCTGGCCGTCGTCGTCCTGCAGCAGATAGGTCTTGTTGCCGTGCAGGACGCCCGGCCGCCCGCCGGTGATCGAGGCGGCGTGCTGCTTGTCCAGGCCATGCCCCGACGCCTCGACGCCGATCAGGCGCACCCCCTCGTCGTTGAGGAACGGATGGAACATGCCGATGGCGTTGGAGCCGCCGCCGACGCAGGCGATGACGGCGTCCGGCAGACGGCCCTCGGCCTCCAGCACCTGGGCGCGGGTCTCGACGCCGATCACCGACTGGAAGTCCCTGACCATGGCCGGATAGGGGTGTGGCCCGGCCGCCGTGCCGATCATGTAGTAGGTGTCCTCGACGTTGGTGACCCAGTCGCGCAGGGCCTCGTTCATGGCGTCCTTGAGGGTCGCCGCGCCGCTGGTCACCGGACGCACCTCGGTCCCCAACAGGTTCATGCGGAACACGTTGGGCTTCTGTCGCTCCACGTCCACCGCGCCCATGTAGACGACGCAGGGCAGGCCGAAGCGGGCGCAGACGGTGGCCGAGGCCACGCCGTGCTGGCCGGCGCCGGTCTCGGCGATGATGCGGGTCTTGCCCATCCGCTTGGCCAGCAGGATCTGGCCCATGCAGTTGTTGATCTTGTGCGCGCCGGTGTGGTTCAGCTCCTCGCGCTTCAGATAGATCTTGGCCCCGCCGAAATGCTCGGTCAGCCGCTCGGCGAAATACAGCGGCGAGGGGCGGCCGACGTAGTGGGTCAGGTAGCCGTTCAGCTCGGCCTGGAACGCCGGGTCGGCCTTGGCCGCGGCATAGGCCTGCTCCAGTTCCAGGACCAGCGGCATCAGGGTTTCGGCCACGTAGCGGCCGCCGAATTCGCCGAAGCGGCCGGCGGCGTCGGGATAGGCGGCGTAGTCGTTGGGGACAGGGGGTCGGGCCTGGGCGGTCACGCGGAATCGGTCCTCGGTTAGCTTGGAGCCAGGGCGCAATCAGGCCCGGCGGACGGCCGAAAGGAAGGCCGCGATGAGGTCGGGGTCCTTTACGCCGGGGCCACGCTCCACGCCAGAGGAAACGTCCACCAGCGGAGCGCGCGACAGCCGCACCGCCTCGGCCACGTTCCAGGGATCGAGCCCCCCCGCCAGGAACCAGGGCCGCTCGAGCCGCAGGCCCTCCAGCAGGGTCCAGTCGAAGCTGGCGCCGTGCCCGCCGGGCCGGTCGGCGTCCTTGGGCGGCTTGGCGTCGAACATCAGATGGTCGGCGGCGCCGTCGAAGGCGCGGGCGGCGGCGATGTCGGAGGAGTCCCTCACCCCCACAGCCTTGATGACCGGCAGGCCGGTGGCGGCGCGGAGGGCGGCGGCGCGCTGCGGCGTCTCGCGGCCGTGCAGTTGGATCAGGTCCGGCTTCAGCACGGCCAGGATGTTGTCGATCTCGGCGTCGGACGGATCGACCGTCAGGGCCACGATCCTGGCGGCGGACGCCTGGCGCACCGGCGCGGCCAGCCGCGCCGCGGCCTCGGGCTCCAGGTGGCGCGGGCTCTTGTCGAAGAAGACGAAGCCCAGATAGGCCGCGCCGCCCTGCAAGGCCGCCTGCACGGCCTCGGGGGTCTTCAGACCGCAGATCTTCGCTTGGGTAGCCGCCATGGGCGGGATTAGGGGCTGCGGCCCCCTCATTGCAAGGGCCGCGGCAAAAGCGGGGCCGTCGGAACTTGGCCGGACGCCCCCCGTTTCAACTTCCGGGCGGCTGAACCGGAGACGACGATGGTGGATTTACCGAAACTCGAGCTGTCCAAGCTCGACCTGCCCGGCCAGTGGGAACGCATCACCGCCGATTGGGCGGCGCGCGGCCAGGACATCGCCGACGAACTGGCCAAGCGCGTGAAACAGGAGTCGCGCTCGTTCGCCCGCCGCGAGCAGAAGCTGGAGCGCTCGGCCAGGGGCTGGCTGGCGTCCCCGTCCGGCCGGGTCGCGGGCGCCGCGGTGCTGGGCTTCGTGGCCGGGGTGGCGGCCAGCGGCGCGCGCAAGGTGGCGATGCAGGGCTCCGAGGCCCTGGCCGGCGACTGGATGGCGGTGCTCAAGGCCGAACACCGGCTGGCGGAGGGCCTGTTCGAGGCCCTGCTCAAGACGACCGCCCGGCAGAAGACCCGTCGCGCGGCCCTGTTCGCCAAGCTCAGCTACGCCCTGGAAAAGCACGCCCTGCAGGAAGAGATGGTGGTCTATCCGGCGCTCAAGGAGACCCACGTCGACGGCATGGCCAAGCACCTGTACGCCGACCACGCCGACATGAAGATCCTGCTCCACGAACTGGCCGAGACGAGCAAGGACGACCCCGCCTGGATCGAGCGGCTGCGCGCCCTGCAGGCCTGCGTCGCCCACCATGTGAGCGAGGAGGAGACCGACGTCTTTCCCCGCTTCCACGGCAAGATGTCGCCGCAGCAGAACACCAAGCTGACCCTGATGGTGCACCGCGAAGGCCTGAAGCTGGCGTAGCTGACAAGCGTCCTCCCCCGCTCGACTCGAGGGGGAGGACAGATTCCTACCTCGCCTTCAGCGTGTCGCGGATCTCGGCGAGCAGCAGTTCCGTCCGCGTCGGCGCGGGGTCCGCCGGCGGGGCTTCAGCCTGCTGGCGGCGCAGCCTGTTGATCAGCTTGACCAGCATGAACACCACCGCCGCCACGACCAGGAACTGGATCAGGGTGTTGATGAAGGCGCCGTACTGGATGGCGACCAGTTCGTTCTTGCCGGGAGTGGCCGGGTCGTCCGGGCGCAACACCCACTCCAGCTTGGCGAAATCGACCCCGGAGGTGAGCAGCCCGATCGGCGGCATGACCACCTGGTCGACCAGGCTCTTGACGATGCCGTTGAAGGCCGCGCCGATGATCACGCCGACGGCCAGGTCGACGACGTTGCCGCGCGAGAGTGAACTCGCGGAATTCGTCGAAAATGCCCATGTCAGCCGCTCCAGGTCCCGCCGCGGCGAGGGTCGGCCTGGAAGCCCGCGGCGTCAACCGCTCCACCGGCGGCAGGCTCAGTCGGCGTTCAGCCGCTCGCGCAGTTCCTTGCCGCTCTTGAAGAAGGGCACGGCCTTGGCGCGCACGGAGACGGTCTCGCCGGTGCGCGGATTGCGTCCCGCGCGGGCCGGCCGGCCGCGCACGGAAAAGGCGCCGAAACCGCGAAGCTCGACCCGGCCGCCGTCTTCCAGCGCCTGGGTCATGCTGTCGAGAATGACGCCCACCACCCGCTCGACGTCTTTTTGCGTCAGATGCGGATTTTCGGCGGCCAACTTCGCGATCAACTCAGATTTGATCATGTACGAGCCCCTGTTCCCCGGCGGGACCATGTCCGAGTATCGGTGCGCTTTCAAGGGGTTGGAGGCCGTAAAGCCGACACTTTCATGCGTGCGCCGCAAAACTGGCCAGCCTGACCGCGCAAAAGCAAACGCCCCGCCCGGACGAACCGGACGGGG
This sequence comes from Caulobacteraceae bacterium, assembly GCA_028291305.1. Classification (GTDB taxonomy): domain Bacteria; phylum Pseudomonadota; class Alphaproteobacteria; order Caulobacterales; family Caulobacteraceae; genus BOG-938. The sequence continues at coordinate 872 of JAQGII010000134.1, read as the reverse complement.
CGCAAACTCGACCCAGCAAGCTGAGCCGTAGAGTCCTATTCCTTGGAGGCCCCTATTCCTTGGAGGCCTTGTCGCGCAGGGCCGCGCCGAGGATGTCGCCCAGCGAGGCGCCTGAGTCCGAAGACCCGAACTTCTCGATGGCTTCCTTGTCCTCGGCCATTTCCAGGGCCTTGACCGACAGGGACACGCGGCGCGCGGCCTTGTCGATGTTGGTCACCTGGGCGTCCAGGCGATCGCCGACGGCGAAACGCTCAGCGCGCTGCTCGGAGCGGTCGCGCGACAGATCGGCCTTGCGGATGAAGGCGGAGACCGGCGCTTCGTCGTCGCCGAACTTCACTTCGATACCGCCCGAGGTGATCTCGGTGACGGTCACGGTGACGGTCTGGCCCTTGCGGTAGGTCTCATTGGCCAGGGGATCGCCGCCCAGTTGCTTGATGCCGAGGGAGATGCGCTCCTTCTCGACGTCCACATCCAGGACCTTGGCCTTGACCATGTCGCCCTTCTTGTAGCGGGCCACCGCTTCTTCGCCGGTGGCGTTCCAGTCGATGTCGGACAGGTGCACCATGCCGTCGATGTCGTTGTCCAGGCCGATGAACAGACCGAATTCGGTGGTGTTCTTGACCTCGCCTTCGACGGTCGAGCCGAGCGGGTGCGTTTCAACGAACTGCTCCCAGGGGTTGGCCATGGCCTGCTTCAGGCCGAGCGACACGCGGCGCTTGGAGGCGTCGACATCCAGCACGACCACTTCGACTTCCTGCGAGGTCGATACGATCTTGCCGGGGTGCACGTTCTTCTTGGTCCAGGACATTTCGGAGACGTGCACCAGGCCCTCGACACCGGCTTCCAGCTCCACGAAGGCGCCGTAGTCGGTG
>JAQGII010000076.1 GCA_028291305.1 Caulobacteraceae bacterium | reverse complement strand
GGAGCGCACCAGCTGTTCTTCCATGCAGTCGACGTCTGCCGCGGTCCGGAAGGTGCCTTCGAGGCCCTGGGCGACCGAACCCAGGCGCCGTCCGGCGCGGGCTATGCGCTGGAGAACCGGCTGGTGCTCAGCCGCGCCTACCCCAACCTCTACAACGCCATGAACGTCGAGCGCCTGGCGCCGTTCTTCGATGGCCTGCGCAAGGGTCTGGCCGCCACCGCCGACCGCAATGACCCGCGCATCTGCCTTTTGACGCCCGGCCCGTTCAGCGAGACCTACTTCGAGCAGGCGCACCTGGCCCGCTACCTGGGCTTCCTGCTGGTGGAAGGCGACGACCTGATCGTCCGCGACGGCAAGGTCTATGTGCGCACCATCGCCGGCCTGAAGCGGGCCGACGTGATCCTGCGCCGGGTGGACGCCGACTTCGTCGATCCGCTGGAGCTCAACAGCGCCTCGCACCTGGGCACCCCCGGGATGCTGGAGGCGATCCGAACCGGCGGCGTGGCGATGCTCAACATGCCGGGCTCCGGGGTGATGGAGTCCAAGGCTCTGCTGGGCTTCCTGCCCAAGCTCTGCCGCCGCCTGCTGGGCGAAGACCTGAAGATGCCCAACGTCGCCACCTGGTGGTGCGGCCAGCCGGTCGAGCGGGCCCTGGTGGAAGCCAACCTGCACAACATGGTGATCGCCCCCGCGTTCAACCGCCAGGGCGCCGAGCCGCTGTTCGCCAAGCCGCGCCTGATGGCCGACCTGTCGCCGTCCGACCAGCAGGCCTTCCTGGCGCGCTTCAACGACCGCCCCGGCGACTTCGTCGGCCAGGAGGTGGTGCGGCTGTCGACCACCCCGGTGCTGCGCGACGGCATGCTGGAGCCCGCGCCCTTCGTCCTGCGCGTCTACGCCGCCGCCACGCCCGGCGGCATGCGGATCATGCCCGGCGGCTTCTGCCGCACCTCCGACCGGCCGGACGTCCGCGCCATCTCCATGGACGAAGGCGCGCACACCGCCGACGTCTGGGTGCTGGCCGACAAGCCGGTGGAGCGGGTCACCCTGCTGGCCAGCAAGGAGGACGTGAAGGTCCGCCGGATCATGGGGCATCTGCCCAGCCGGGCGGCCGACAACCTGTTCTGGCTGGGCCGCTATCTGGAGCGCGCCGAGGCCACCCTGCGCCTGGCGCGCAGCCTGTGCACCAGCCTGATGGACTCCGAGGCCGCCATCCACTCGACCGGCGAGACCCTGGGCAAGTTGCAGGAACTGCTCAACGACTGGGGCGCCCTCGACGACGAGGCCCTGGGCGGGCGGGCGCTGGACGCGGCGCGGGACGCCCTGCACGACGAGGAGGCCGCAGGTTCGGTCATCCATCTGGTGCGCGCCGCCCGGCGCACCGCCGCCAGCATGCGCGAGCGCCTGTCGGCCGATTTCTGGACCCTGCTGCTCAATCTGGAGAGCAGCCTGGCCGCGGGCGCGCAGAGCGTCCTGTCCGAAGCCGATGCGCTGCAACAGGTGGAAAGCGCGCTGCAGATCCTGGCCGCCCTGGCGGGCCTGGCGCAGGAGAACATGAACCGGGTGGCCGGCTGGCGCTTCCTGGACATGGGCCGGCGCATCGAGCGCGGCATCAACACCTGCCGCTTCACCCGCGCCCTGGCCCACGACGCCGCGACCATCGACGACCTGGACCTGCTGCTGGACCTGGCCGACAGCCAGATCACCTACCGCGCCCGCTACCTGGTGGGGCTGGCCCTGACGCCGGTGCGCGACATGGTCATGCTGGACCCGTTCAACACCCGCTCCCTGGCCTTCCAGGTGGTCACGCTCAAGGCCCACCTGCCCGCCCTGCCCTCGTTGCAGCAGGACGGCATGCTGGAGGAGCCCGCCCGCATCCTGCTGACCCTGGCCGCCGAGGTGGAGACCGCCGACGCCGCCCACCTGAAGGTCGACCGGATGCTCGACTTCGAGGAGACCCTGCTGCGGCTGTCGACCGCCGTGGCCGACCGCTATTTCCTGCAAGGGGCCCACGCCGTGCCCACCGCCAAGCTCATCGGGCTCGCGTGATCTACGCCCTGCGGCACCGCACCACTTATAAATACGGGGCCGAGGTCAGCTTCGCCCGGTGCGTGCTGCGCCTGACGCCCCGCTCGTCCGCCGGCCAGACGGTGCTGGAGAGCTCGATCCGGGTCAGCCCGACCCCCGGCCATACCGTCCAGCGCACCGGGCCGTTCGGCGAGCAGACCCTGACCGTGGTGATCGACACGCCGCACCGCGCCCTGGTGATCGAGGCCAGGGCCCGCGTCGACGTGCATACCGCGCCGGTCGAGGAGCCGTCCGACAGTCCGCCGTGGGAGCGGGTGCGCGACCTCAGCTTCGACAGCGCCGCCCTCGGCGCCGAAGGGCCGGCCGCCTACCTCTACCCGACCGCCCGCACGCCCCTGTCGGCCCCGATCACCGACTACGCCCGGACCAGCTTCGCCCCCGGCCGGCCGATCGTCGAGGCGGCCGCGGACCTGATGCGGCGGATGTACGCGGACTTCATCTACGACTCCAAGGCGACCGACGTCTCGACCCCGGCGCCCGAAGCCTTCGCCGCGCGCCGCGGCGTCTGCCAGGACTTCGCCCACATCATGATCTGCGGCCTGCGCGGCCTGGGCCTGCCCGCCGCCTACGTCAGCGGCTACCTGCGCACCATCCCGCCGCCGGGCAAGCCGCGCCTGGAGGGCGCCGACGCCACCCACGCCTGGGTTTCGCTGTGGTGCGGGCCGGATCGCGGCTGGATCGGCCTGGACCCGACCAATGCCGTGCTGGCGCAGGACGACCACATCGTCCTGGCGGTCGGGCGCGACTATTCCGACGTGGCCCCGATCGACGGCATCATCCTGGCCCCCCGGGGACAGAAGCTGAAGGTCGAGGTGGACGTGATCCCCGAGGAGCCCGGCGCGGACCGGGGCGTGGTGTGGGCCGCCTTTGGGAGCAAGAGCTGAAGATCTGGGAGCTGAAGATCTGAGGGCTGAACGTCGGGGCGGCGCGACGAGCCCTGCCCGCCGCCGCAACCTTCGCCAAATCAGGGCGTTCGCTTGGCCGGTTCTCCGTCCCGAGAAGATGACGATGCGGATACGCGCGGGTTTCGAGATCATCTACGACTGTCCGGCGCCCGTGCCGATGCTGCTGCTGCTGGACGTCCACCCGTCGCGCGAGGACGACCTGGAGACCCCGGATTTCCTGCGCACCAGCCCGGCCGCGCCGATCCATCACTACCGCGACCTGCTGGGCAACAACTGCGCCCGCATCCTCGCGCCGGCGGGTCCTATCGTCCTGTCCGCCGACTTCGTGGTGCGCGACAGCGGCCTGCCGGACCCGGTGCGTCCCGACGCCGTCCTGGCCCCGGTGCACCAACTGCCCGACGAGGTGATCCTCTACCTGCTCAGCAGCCGCTACTGCGAAACCGACAACATGATCCAGCTGGCCTGGTCGCTGTTCGGCCACACCCCGCCCGGCTGGGCGCGGGTGCAGGCCATCGTCGACTACGCCCATGAGCGGATCAGCTTCGGCTACGAGCACGCCCGTCCGACCAAGACCGCGTGGGAGGCCCACGAGGAGCGCCAGGGGGTGTGCCGCGACTTCGCCCACCTGGCCATCACCCTGTGCCGCTGCATGAACGTGCCGGCGCGCTACTGCACGGGCTACCTCGGCGATATCGGGGTGCCGGCGGTGGACGCGCCGATGGATTTCAGCGCCTGGTTCGAGGTCTTCCTGGACGGGGGCTGGCACACCTTCGACGCCCGCCACAACCGGCCGCGCATCGGCCGCATCGTCATGGCCCGCGGACGCGACGCCACCGACGTGGCGATCACCACCGCCTTCGGCCAAGCCGACCTCGTCCAGTTCAAGGTGATCACCGAAGAACTGGCCTGAACCGGCTTGCTCTTGGTGGCCTTTGTGATCGTCGTGGTTCATGTTTTCCGCGCCCCGGGGACGAGCGGAAAAATCAGATGACCCTGCAGATCGACGCCGATTTCGACGGCGGCAACATCCTGGTGGACGGCGTGGGCGAGGCCTCGGCCGACCTGCGGATCAGACCGGATTCCAACGGTCCGTGGTTCCAGTGGTTCTATTTCCGGGTGCGCGGCGCCCAGGGCAAGGCGCTGGTCCTGCGCATCGTCAACGCCGGGGCCTCGGCCTATCCGGGCGGCTGGCCGGGCTACCGCGCCTGCGCCAGCACCGACAACGAGACCTGGACCCGCGCCGAGACCGGCTTCGCCGACGGCGTGCTGGAGATCCGCTGCCCGGCCGGCGCCGACA
>JAQGII010000069.1 GCA_028291305.1 Caulobacteraceae bacterium | reverse complement strand
TGCAGCGAGCAGGCCGCGTGATAGGCGACCGCCAGGCCGCCGCCGTTGCCGGGCGGCAGGTCGATCCCGCCGAGGAACTCGCTGATGTCCTGGGCCAGGGCGGACACCCGCGCCGCGTCCTCGGCGCAGGCCGGGTCGTCCCTGAGCATGAAGCCGTAGTCCTTGATGGTCACGCCGCAGCCCGAGGCGGTGACGATGATGGCGTCCAGTCCCGCCGTCTCGATCTCCCGCGTCCAGGCGGCGACATTGCGCCGGGCCGCGTCCAGCCCCGCCTGTTCGCGGCCCATGTGGTGCACGATCGAGCCGCAGCAGGCCTCGCCCTTGGCGAACACCACGTCGTAGCCGGCCCGGTTGAGCAGCCGCACCGTCGCCTCGCGGATTTCCGGCCGCAGCACCGGCTCGACGCAGCCCTGCAGCAGCGCCACGCGGCCCTTGGACGCCGCCGCCGGGGCGTCGGCCTTGGAGGCGGTCGGGGGCAGGCGCCCGGGCGCCAGTGCGAGCATGGCCGCCACCGGCTTCAGCGCGGGCGCGGCGGCGAAGATCGGCCGGGCGGGCCTGGCCAGCCGGGCCAGCGCCAGGGCCAGGCGGAACCGTCCGGGATCGGGCAGGATCGACGCCAGCAGGCCGCGCAGGACGCGGTCGCGCCAGGGCCGCTTGTAGCGCTGCTCGATGTAGGCGCGGGCGTGGTCGACCAGGTGCATGTAGTTCACGCCTGAGGGGCAGGTGGTCATGCACGACAGGCAGGAGAGGCAGCGGTCGATGTGCTTGACGACCTCGGCGGTCGGGTCGCGCTCGTTCTCCAGCATCTCCTTGATCAGGTAGATGCGGCCGCGGGGGCTGTCGAGCTCGTCGCCCAGCAGCACGTAGGTGGGGCAGGTGGCCAGGCAGAACCCGCAGTGGACGCACTTGCGGATCACCGCTTCGGAGGCGGCCATCGCCGGCTGGTCGAGCAGGGCGGGGGGGAACCTAGTCTGCATCGGGGCCGTCCAGGAAACGCCCGGTCTCGAACACCCCCGCCGGATCGAACGCGCGGCGGACGCGGGCCTCCAGCGCCATGACCGCGGGGGCCTGGGGCTGCAGGGCCGGGACGCGGCGGCGCATCTCCTCGGGGGCGCGGACCAGGGTGGCATGGCCGCCGGCCGCCTCGGCGAGGCGGCGCACCGTGGCCGGGTCGCCGGGGAAGCCCAGCCAGACGAGGCCGCCGGCCCAGTCCAGCAGCCAGCGCGCGCCCTGCGGCTCCAGGGCCTCGACCAGGGCGCAGGCGCGGCTCGGGGGAACATTGATGCGCCAGACAACGGGCGCATCGGCCAGGGGGCGCAGGGTGTGCAGGCCGTTCCAGATATCCAGGGCGTCGTCGGCGGGCAGGGCGATCACCGGACCGGCATCGGCCAGCAATTGGTCCAGCATATGGCAGCGGGCCGCCACCGACGGGCCGAAGCCCTCGATCTTGAGGACGGTGAGCGACCCTTCCGGCCTGAGTGCGGCCGGGATGTGGGCCGCCGCCGCGACCTCCGCCTGCGAGCCCATCGCCCTGGCCATCGCTGCCTGGGCCTGGACCGGGCTCAGGCCCGCGAGGGCGCGCGTCGCCTGCTCGCGCGGCGCCGGGAGGACCTTGAGCGTCACCTCGGTCAGCGCGGCCAGGCGGCCCCAGCTGCCGGCGAACACCTTGGGCAGGTCGTAGCCGGTAACGTTCTTGACCACCTTGGCCCCGGCGACGAAGGCCTCGCCGCGCCCCGACACCCCCTTGAAGCCCAGGAAGTGGTCGCGCACGCCGCCGCGCGACACCCGCCGCGAGCCCGCCACCGCCGCGCTGATCACGCCGCCGATGGTGGAGACAACGCAAGGCGCGCCGAGGATCGGGCCGTGGTCGAAGGGATCGAAGGCGAGCATCTGGTTCTGGCCCGCGACCAGGGCCTGGATCTCGGCGAGCGGCGTGCCGGCGCCGGCGGTCAGCACCAGCTCCGGCGGGTCGTAGTCGATGACGCCGCGAAAGCCGGTCATGTCGAGCCCGGGGGCGCGGCCGGGCGCGCCGATGTCGCGCTTGCTGCCGCCGCCGCGGATGTCCAGCCGGACGCCCGAGCGCGCGGCGTCGGCGATCGCGTCGCGCAGGTCGTCGCAGGTGGCGGGGCGGGCGCTGCCGGTCATGGCCGTCAGAACCGCGGCAGGTCGGGGAAGGCGACCTGGCCCCGGTGCACATGCATGCGGCCCAGTTCGGCGCAGCGGTGCAGGACCGGGAACACCTTGCCCGGGTTGAGCAGCAGCTCGGGGTCGAAGGCGCACTTGACCCGCTGCTGGTGGGCCAGGTCGGACGGCGAGAACATCACCGGCATCAGGTCGCGCTTCTCGACGCCCACTCCGTGCTCGCCGGTCAGCACGCCGCCGACCTCCACGCACAGCCGCAGGATGTCGCTGCCGAAGGCCTCGGCCCGGTCCAGCTGGCCCGGCAGGTTGGCGTCGTAGAGGATCAGGGGGTGCAGGTTGCCGTCGCCGGCGTGGAAGACGTTGGCCACCTCCAGCCCATGCTGCGCGGACAGCGCCTTCATGCGGTGCAGCACTTCGGGCAGGCGGCGGCGGGGGATGGTGCCGTCCATGCAGTAGTAGTCGGGCGACAGCCGGCCCACCGCGGGGAAGGCCGCCTTGCGCCCCGCCCAGAAGGCCAGCCGCTCGTCCTCCGACTGGGAGACCCGGCAGGAGACGGCGCCGTTGGCCAGGGCGATCCGCTCGACCTCGGCGACGAGGTGGCCGCATTCCGCTTCGGGGCCGTCGAGCTCCACGATCAGCAGGGCCTCGACGTCCAGCGGATAGCCGACCTTGACGAAGGCTTCCGCCGCATGGATCGCGGGGCGGTCCATCATCTCCATGCCGGCGGGGATGATGCCTGCGGCGATGACGTCGGCCACGCACTGGGCGCCGCTCTCCACGGTGGGAAAGCCGATCAGGGCGGCCTTGGCCGTCTGCGGCTTCGGCAGGATGCGGACCGTCACCTCGGTCACCACCCCGAGCAGGCCCTCGGACCCCACCACCAGGCCCAGCAGGTCGAGGCCGGCCGGATCGAGCGAGCGGCCGCCCAGCCGCACCACCTCGCCGTCCATCAGGACCATCTCGACGCCCAGCACATTGTTGGTGGTCAGGCCGTACTTCAGGCAATGGACCCCGCCGGAATTCTCGGCGACGTTGCCGCCGATGGAACAGGCGATCTGGCTGGAGGGGTCGGGCGCGTAATAGAAGCCGCGCGCCTCCACCGCGCGGGTCACGGCCAGGTTGGTGACTCCCGGCTGCACCACGGCGACGCGGTCCTGGTAGTCGATGTCGAGGATGCGGTTGAACCTGGCCATGCCCAGCAGCACCGCGTCGGCCAGCGGCAGGGCGCCGCCGGACAGGGATGTGCCCGACCCCCGGGGCACTACCTTGACCCCCGCGGCATGGCACCAGCGCAGCACCGCCGCCACCTGGTCGGTAGTCTGCGGCAGCGCCACCACCATCGGCGGCTGGCGATAGGCGGTCAGCCCGTCGGACTCGTAGGGGCGCAGCGCGTCGGCGTCCTCGATCACGCCCTCGCCCGGCACGATCCGGCGCAGGGCGGCGATGATCTCGCGGCGGCGGGCCAGGACCGCCTCGTCCGGGGCCGGCATCTTCAGCGACATGGATATCCTCGCCCGCTCATGGGTGAGCGGGCCCAGTCTACCCGGCCGGGATCATCCACGGGAACACATACTGTTGCAGCAGCACGATCATGCCGAGCACCAGGGTCAGGATGATGCTGTGCTTGAAGGTGCGCGCGAACACCGCGCCTTCCTGGCCCTTGAGCTCGGTGGTGGCGCAGCCGGTGGAGATGTTCTGCGGCGAGATCATCTTGCCCATCACCCCGCCGGACGAATTGGTCGCCGCGATCAGGATCGGGTTGAGGTTGAGCTGGCGCGCGGCCGCCACCTGCAGGTTGCCGAACAGGGCGTTGCCGGAGGTGTCGCTGCCCGACAGGAACACCGCCAGCCAGCCGAGGAAGGCCGACAGCAGCGGGAAGACGGGGCCCGCCGAGGACACGCCCAGCCCCAGGGTGTAGGCCAGCCCCGAATAGTTCATCAGATAGGCCAGGCCGACGATCAGCATCACCGTCAGGATGGCCAGTCGGCTCTGCACCCAGGTCATCCGCACCGCCTGCAGCCAGCCCTTCACGCCCACGCCCAGCAGGGCGGCGACGATCAGGTTCGCCACCAGGATGGCGGTGCCGGTGGCCAGGGGCTGGAACGTCCAGACCGCGGCGTAGGGCTGGTTGTAGAGGGTGATGAACACCGCCTTGTCCAGCCCCGGCCAGGGCAGCTTCATCTGGCCGAGCTGGGCGACGCGGAAGGTGGTCCACAGGATCACGGTCAGCGAGACCACGATCCACGGCAGCCAGCCCTGCCACGCGGGGCACTGCGGCCGCTCGACGAGGTCGGGCGCGGCGACAAAGGCGAACTCCGGGTCGTGGGCGGGCCGCCAGACCTTGAGGAAGGCGACCGTGACCACCAGCGAGACCATCGAGGACATCACGTCGGTCAGCTCGTAGCCGATGAAGTTGGAGGTGACGAACTGGGTCAGGGCGAACGATCCGCCCGCCACCAGCAGCACCGGCCACAGGGCCTTGAGCGAGCGCAGGCCGCCATAGATGCCCAGCACATAGAAGGGCAGCATCAGGGCGATAAAGGGCAGCTGGCGGCCGATCATGGCGCCCAGCACCTTGTCGTGCAGGCCGGTCACGGCGCCCAGCGTGGTGACCGGAACGCCCAGGGCGCCGAAGGCCACCGGGGCGGTGTCGAAGATCAGGGTGTAGGTCAGGGCCTCCAGCGGCTTGAAGCCGAGGGCGATCAGCAGGGCGCTGGTGATGGCCACGGGCGTGCCGAACCCGGCGATGCCTTCGAGCAGGGCCCCGAAGCAGAAGCCGATCACGATCAGCACCACCCGGCGGTCGTTGGGCAGGTGCGCCACCACCCAGCGACGGAAGGCGTCGAACCGGCCGGAGATCACCGCCACGTTGTAGAGGACCAGGGCGCTGAACACGATCCACATGATCGGCCAGACGGCGAACACCGCGCCCGCGGCGACGCTATTCAGGGCCAGCCCCACCGGCAGCTTCCACAGCGTCACGGCGATGGCCAGGGCCACGACGAGGCCCGCGGCCGAGGCCTGCCAGGCGGGCCGTCGCGCGACGCCCAGCAGCGCCAGCACCACGGCGATCGGCACGGCGGCGACGAGGAACGACAGGAGCAGGTTGTCGCCGACCGGCGTCAGCAGTTGATGGAACATCCGTTTCCAATCCTAGCGTGAGACGCCGGTTCAGATCCGGCTTTGCGGTTTGATGACCGCGCAACATTACACAGGAAACCGCCGCCACAAGGCGCAATCCCCAACGGTCTCGACGCGGCGGCCGGAACCGCCGCGCAATGAATCGACGGGCGAGGTCGTCGTCAATGAAACGACGGAGAAGGGCGGATAAGGCCAAGCTTAGATTTCAAACCGCCGTCTACGGTGAAGCTTATATTTCAGATGGGCCCGTACATTCCCGTCGATACGGCAAAGGTTGTGCTCAAAAGTTGCCAACAAAAATTTCCATGGACGATGAAACTGCCGAGGTTGCAGTTCGTTCATAGGGGCCATCAGCGGACAAGGCTGATCAGTCGGAGGTCACCTATGGTCGATGTGCCGCGCTGGGGTGTGGATGGCGAGGCGTTGCCTGCGGCAAACGATCGCCAATCCCCCATCGGTGAGTTCGGGCGCGCCCAGGAGGCGCGCAGCTTCCTCGACGAAGACGCTCCCGGCCGTTGGGCATTCGACGCCAAGCGCCATATCGACCTGAGCCAAGACGTAAGTCCGGGCTCCCTCGAGGTCAGGGCGCTGGCCGTCATTCCGTGCCTGAACGAAGCCGCCCACATCGCCCCCCTGATCCAGCGCCTGTTGGCCGACGATCGGTGGTCCGATCCTCTGGTGGTCGTCGCGGATGGCGGCTCCACGGACGGGTCGCGGGAAATCGTCTCCGGCATCGCGGCCAGCGATCCCCGCGTGCGGCTGTTGGACAACCCTCGGCGACTGCAAAGCGCCGGGGTCAATCTCGCCGCGGCCACGTTCGGCCGCGACCGGCGCTGGATGGTGCGCGTCGACGCCCATTGCGACTACCCGGCCAATTATGTGTCGGGCCTGGTGGCGGAAGCCCGCCGGGTCGGCGCCGCCTCCGTCGTCGTGTCGATGTGCACCAAGGGCAGGGGCGGCTTCCAGAACGCCGCCGCGGCGGCGCAGAACTCGGTCCTCGGGGCCGGCGGCTCCGCCCACCGCGGCTCGGGGCGGTCCGGTTGGGTCGATCACGGCCATCACGCCCTGTTCGACATGGAGCACTTCCTCGGCGCCGGGGGCTATGACGAAACCTTCGGCGCCAACGAGGACGCCGAGTTCGATGTCCGTCTGGCCCAGGCCAAGGGCCGGATCTGGTTGTCGCATGAGCTCCAGGTCACCTATTACCCGCGGACCAACGCTCCGGCCCTGTTTCGTCAGTACCTGAACTATGGCCAGGGCCGCGCGCGCACCCTTCTGCGCCATCACGTGAGGCCGAAGCTGCGCCAGCTGCTGCCGGTGGCGGTGGCGCCGGCCGTGATCGCCATGCCCCTGGCCTTGATCGAGCCGGCCCTGGCGCTGCCCGGCCTGATCTGGGCGTCCGCCTCGCTCGCGTTGGGGGCCGTGATCGGCGTCAGGAAGCGCGATCCCGCCGCGGCCGCGTCCGGCGTGGCGGCGATGATCATGCACATGGCCTGGTCGCTGGGCTTCTGGCGCCAGTTGCTGATCGCCGGCCGGCCCAAGACGCCGGCCCGCCCCCCCGTCGGAGACGTCGTCAGGTCATGAACGGGGCGCCCGACGTCTCGGTGATCATGGCCAGCTTCAATGGCGCGGCCTACCTGGCCGAGGCCATCGGCTCGGTGCAGCGGCAGACGCTGGCCTCCTGGGAGCTGATCGTCGTCGACGACGCGTCCAGCGACGACAGCGTCGCCGTGGCCCGCGCCTTGGCGGCCGGCGACCCGAGGATCCGGATCTTCCAGCAGCCGGCCAACCGCGGGCCGGCGGCCGCGCGCAACCGGGCGCTCGATGAAGCGCGCGGCGGTTGGATCGCCGTCTTCGACTGCGACGACGCGATGGCGCCTGACCGGCTGGAAAGGCTGCTGGCCAGGGCGCGCGACGACGGGGCGCAGATCGTCGCCGACAACCAGGTGATCTGCTCGAGCAGCCTGCAGCCGGAGCGGACCCTCCTGCCTTCGGCATCCGTCGCGGAACTGCGCACGGTCGGGCTGGCGCGGTTCATCCAGTCGGGGTGCCTCTACTCGACCTCTCCCGACCTCGGCTTTCTCAAACCCCTGATCTGCGCGGCGCTGATCGACCGCGCCGGCGCCCGCTACGACGAGGGGCTGAGGATCGCCGAGGACTTCCATTTCCTGCTGCGCCTGCTGCGGCTGGGCAAGCAGATCCATATCGAACCCGAGCCGCTCTACTTCTACCGCAAGCACGCCGGTTCGATCTCGCACCGGCTGTCGCAGGAGGTCATCGCCTCGATGATCGCGGCGGATGAAGGCTTCAGGACCTCCGGCGCTCCCCTTTCCAAGGCCGCGCGGCAGGCGTTGGACAGGCGCATCCGGGGCCTGCGCTCGTGGAGCGTCCACGAGCGGGCGATGCAGGCCTGGAAGGCGGGCCGGATCGGCGAAGCCCTGGCCGCCGCCCTGTCCAGGCCGCACGCCTGGCCTCTGATGAGCCAGCCGGTCCGGGCCCGGATCGGACGTTGCTGGCAGGCCGCTCGCGCCGCCGTGGCCCACCGCGGGCCCGTCGAAGAGGGCAAGCCGATGTCTGCCGGAGGGCCAGCCTAGTGGACCGGATAACCCAGATCGGGGTCGTAGCGGTGATCATCGCGGCCAGGAACGCGGAGGCGACCATCGACCGGGCCGTGCGCTCGGCCCTGGTCGATCCTGCGGTCGGCGAGGTGGTGGTGGTGGACGATGGCTCGACCGATCAGACGGCGGCGGTCGCCCGCCGCGCCGACGACGGTTCGGGCCGGCTGCAGGTCCTGCACCTGCCGCGAAACCTCGGACCGTCGGCCGCCCGCAACCGGGCGATCCATGCTTCATCCGCGCCCTACCTGACGGTGTTGGATGCCGACGACTATTGCCTGCCCGGGCGAATGGCCGGGCAGGTCGCCCAGATCAAGGACTGCGATTTCGTGGCCGACGACCTGTTGCGCGTGATCGAAGGCGAGGAAGAGGGTCCCCCGACGCGACTTCTGGAAGGAGGGGCGCCGCTGCCCCGCGACCTGTCGCTGGGGGAATTCGCCCTCGCCAACATCAGCCGCCGCGGACGTAACCGCCAGGAACTGGGGTTCCTGAAGCCCCTCATGCGCCGGTCCTTCCTGCAGGCGCACGGGTTGATGTACGACGAGACCGTGCGGCTCGGAGAGGATTTCATCCTCTACGCCACGGCCCTGGCGCGGGGCGCGCGCTTCCGCCTGGTGGAGGCGTGCGGCTATGTCGCCGTGGAGCGCGCCGACTCGATCAGCGGCTCGCACGGGGCGCAGGAACTGTCCGCCCTGCTCAAGGCGTGCGAGGTCCTCGCGCAGGAGCCGGGGCCGACGGCCGGCGAGCGGCGGGCCCTGGCGATGCATCGCCGGCACGTGCGCTTCAAACTGCATCACCGACGCGTGCTGGATGTTCGACGCGGCTCAAGCCTGATCCGCGCCCTTGGCGTCCTGGCGTCGGATCCGAGCGGTGCGCTCTATGTATTGGCCGAGACGATCAACATCCATTTGGCCCGTTTCCGACACCAGCGACGCTTCAAAGACGCGGTGTGCTGAAATGCGCCTCCGTAAGCTTGGCTGTTCGGAACACATCAGTTGTATCTGCGTTTGGTCAGCGTCGCCGTAGGGATCGATTGTGAATAATCGATCCTCGCTATACTCCAGGGGATAATCAACATGAGCCGCTCGCTCGTAACGCCTATTGTCGTGCTTATGCTTGCCGGCGTTGTGGGGCGCGCTTCCGCCGCGGCTCCGTTGGCCCAGGCTCCATTGGCGCAGGCGGCTCTCCAGACCCAAACGTCCCCCGGCGTTGCGTCGGTCGATGACTACCGCATCGGTCCGCAGGACACGCTGGAGATCAACGTGTTCCAGCTGACCGACCTGAGCCGCACGGTCCAGGTCGACTCCGGCGGTCGGATCCTGCTGCCCCTGTTGGGTCAGGTCCAGGCCAGCGGGCGGACCTCCAGCGAACTGTCGGAGGACCTGGCCCGCAAGCTGGAGAAAACCTACGTCAACAATCCGCAGGTCACCGTGGTCGTCAAGGACGCCCAGGGCCAAAGGATCACGGTCGATGGCGCGGTGACCCAGCCGGGCGTCTATGCGCTCACGGGCCCCACCACATTGATGCAGGCGGTGGCCCTGGCTCACGGGCCGGACGTCCGCACCGCCAACCTGCATCGGGTGGTCGTGTTCCGCGCCGTCGGCCAGCAGCACACCACCCTCGCCTATGATCTGGCCTCCATCCGCAACGGCAAGGCGCCGGATCCGCTGATCTACGGCAAGGACGTCATCGTCGTGGACACCTCCGGGACGCGAAGCGTTCTGCGCGACCTGGGCAGCGCCGTGCCCGTCCTGTCGGTCCTGCGCTGGGGTTGGTGACGGATCGCCGAAGCTTGGCTGTATTCAAGCAAGCTGGGCTGTATTGAAAAAGACGACGCTTGTCGCTCATAGGTGAAGCTTGGCCTCCTGTGAATCCAATATCTTACGTTCCGCGGCAGAACAAAAGTCATGGAAAGAATCATGAGGGCGGAACGCATGGCCAGGGGTGGCGTTACAGCGAAGGCTGATTGTATTGGGGCTTGGGGATGGCTGTCGGAATACCCCCTAGACTTGATCCTAGGCCTGTAACGCGCACCCGTCTCAACCCGTCCCTCCACGGTCTCGGGCCGTCCCGATAACGAAGGCAGACTCAGATGAACAGTCTTCTCATGCCGCTTTCGCATGATGTTCCGGCGCCGATCGGCCCGGCTACCTTACGCCCCTACGACACCGACCGGATCGATCTACGCGAGGTGCTCGGGGTGTTCCTGCGGCGCGCCTGGCTGGCTTTGGGCGTAGGGGCCGTGCTGTTCGCGGCCGTCCTCGCCTTCGTCCTGCACATGACGCCCAAATATACCGCGACGGGCTCGGTCCTGATCGACCCGCACCGGCAGAATCTGACCCAGGCGGAGCCGGCGCAGGGCGGCATGCCGCCGGACACCAGCGCCGTCGACACCCAGGTGGAGGTGCTGCGCTCGCACGCCCTGGCCGAGGCGGTGGTCCGCCAGCTCAAGCTGTACAATGATCCGGAGTTCAACCGCGACCTCGCCGGCCGGTCGGGCAACATCGCAGCGCCGTCTCCCCGTGTGGTCGGCAAGGTGACCGAGATGGTGCAGGCCCGCACCCAGGTGCGCCGCGCCGGCCTCACCTATGTCATCCAGGTGGATTTCACCTCGAGGTCGCCCAACATGGCCGCGACCATCGCCAACGGCTTCATGAACCAGTACATTTCCCGGCAGCTGGAGGGCAAGTCCGCGGCCATCGACCAGGCCAATCGCGACCTCGGCCCCAATATCGAGCGCCTGCGCGCCGACGCGGAAGCGGCCCAGGCCAAGGTGCAGGAGTACAAGACCGCCAACAACCTGCTGAGCGCCCAAGGCGCCACCATGGCCGAGCAGGAGGTGTCCACGCTGAACGACCAGATCGCGCGCGCCAAGGCGGACGCGGCTGAAAAGCAGGCCCGGTTGGACTCGGCGCTGGACCAGATCCGCGTCGGCGGCGGCGGGCAGGACGTGGGTGCGGCCCTCGGCTCGGACACGGTGCACGAACTGCGCAAACGCGAAGCCGATCTGTCGACGCGCCTGGCCCACCTGCGCACCGATTTCAAGTCCGACTATCCGGACGTGCAGCGCACGCAGAACGAACTGAACGACGTCCACGCCCAGATCCAACTGGAGATCAACCGCGTGATCTCCAACCTCCGGGCCGAAGCCTCCGCGGCGGCGCAACGCGAACGGTCCCTGCTGGGCAGCCGCGGCCAGGCGCAAGGCGGTCTGGTGCAGAACAACCGCGCCCAGGTCGGCCTGTTCGGGCTGCAGCAACGGGCCGACGCCGCCAAGCTGATCTATGAAGGCTATCTGACCCGCGCCAAGGAGGTTGCCGCCGCCAGCGGACTGCAACAGCCCGATGCGCTGATCAACTCGGCCGCCGCCGCTCCGCTGCACTCGTCCTCGCCCAACATGCGGCTGGGGCTCGCCGCCGCGGCCATCCTCGCCATGATCGGCGGCGCCGTCAGCGTCCTGGTCGCCGAGATGTGGGACAGCAGCCTGCGCAGCCGGCAGGACGTGGAGCGCAACCTGGGCCTGCCCCTCGCGGGCGCCCTGCCTGACTTCCGCTCGGTCTCCGGCCGCAAGAGCCGGGGAACCAAGCCTGAAGACTACATCGTCAAGCATCCGCTCTCGAGCTTCGCGGAATCCTTCCGCAACGTGCGCGCCTTCATGATGCTGTCGGCTCCCGATCGGCGGCCGCGGACCATCGTCATCACCTCCTCGGTGCCGCGGGAGGGCAAGAGCCTCACCTCGCTGTGCCTGGCGCGCACCCTGGCCATGGCCGGATCCCGGGTCATCCTCGTGGACTGCGACATGCGCCAGCGCGGCGTGACCAAGCTCATGGGCGGTGCGGAACTCGGGCTTGCCGACGTCGTCGAGGGAACGGCCACCCTGGCCGAAGCCATGACGCCCGACACCAAGAGCAGCGCCTGGATCCTGCCGTCGGCCAGCGCGACATCGCCGGCCCACCACGACCTGCTGGGCCGACCGGAGGCAGACGAGGTCTTCCAGGAACTGGCCTCGAGCTTCGACTATGTGATCCTCGATGCGCCGCCGGTGCTGGGCGTGGCCGATGCCCGCATGCTGGCCGCGCGGGCCGACCAGGTGCTGTACGTCGTGCGCTGGAACAAGACCCCGCGGCGCGCTGCGCAGTCGGGCCTGGACATCCTCAACGAATGCGGCGCGCCGACGATCGGGGTCCTGCTCAGCCAGGTCAACGTGCAGAAGCAGGCCGCCTACGGCTACGGCGACAGCAGCGACTACTTCCAGTACTTCCGCAACTACTACATCGCCAACGCCTGACCTCGGCCCGGCGGGCCTGCACGGGCCCGCCGGCCGACCTTCTTTGCGCGGAGGCGCAAACCATGGCCGACCGGGGAGGGGTGGTCTTGCCTATCGCCTTAGCAGTAATCCTGGCGGGGGTGGTCGGCGGCCTGTCGCTGCACGCGGCGGCCCCGGGCGGCGAACCCCTGCGCACGGCCCCGGATGGCCGGCGCCTGACCCTGACGTTCTCCGACGACTTCGACAGCCTGCAGCGGGTGCGGTCCAACGACCCCGGGGGTCCGGGGACCTGGAGGACGACGTTCGGGGACGGCTCCAACAAGAGTTTCGGCAGCCGGACCCTGAGCAACAATCGCGAGTTGCAGCTCTACGTCGATCCCGAACTGGCGGATCGGCAGGGACGCCCGATGGGCCTCGACCCCTTCGCGGTCCATGACGGGACCCTGGACCTGATCGCCCGCCGTGCGGCCCCGGGCGTCCAGCCCGACGTCGGCGGCTTTGCCTATACGTCCGGGATGATCAGCAGCCAGCCAGGCTTTGCCCAGCTCTACGGGTATTTCGAGGCGCGGGTGAAGCTGCCTGCCGGCAAGGGCCTGTGGCCGGCGGTCTGGATGCTGCCGGCCGACCTGTCCTGGCCGCCCGAGATCGACATCATGGAGAGCATCGGGGACCCGCGCACCGCCTACATGACCATCCACAGCGCCGCGGCCAAGACCTTCGGCGTGGAGGTCCACCCGACCTCCGACGGTTTCCACACCTATGCCGTGGAATGGGATCCGCAGCAGGTCGTCTTCTATCTCGACGGGGTGGAGACCCAGCGCGCGCCGACTCCGGCCGACATGCACAAGCCGATGTTCATCGTGGCCAATCTGGCGGTGGGCGGCGTCTGGGCCGGCCCCCCCGATCAGAGCACCGCCCTGCCGGCCAGCTTCTCGATCGATTACATCCGCGGCTATCGGTTCGCGCCGTGACCAGGCCGACCTCGCGGGCGGTCAGTTCGCGCCGGGCGAGGGGACCGGGACAGGGGCCGTCGGAGGCGGCGCCAGGCGATGCAGGGTCGGCGCCGTGAGGTGGTCAAGCGCGGCCGGGACAACCTCCCAGGGGACCGAACCTTCGTTGCGCACCCGGCCGAAGGCCCTGGCCGGATCGTAGGGATCCAGATTGGGAACGATGATCTTGGCCTCCAGCAGGCCCATCTGGTTGAGCACGACGGCGGCCGCCACATAGGTGTCGTGCTTGGCCCGCGATTGCGTCAGCTCGGCGTTGGCCAGGCTCTGTTCGATGAACAGCACCTCGAGCGTGGAGCGGAGGTCCAAGCGGCGCTCCTTCTGCACGCCTTCATAGGCGATCTGGTTGGCGTCGACCGCGTCCGTGGCGTTGCCGACGTTCGCGCGGGCGGCCAGGAACTGGCTCCAGGCCTGGCTCATCTGCTGGACCATGGTGCGCCGGTCCAGTTCGGTCTGGATGCGGGCCGCGTTCTGGCGCTCGATCTGCTGACGGACCTGCGAGTTGATCACCCCCCCGGCGAACAGGGGCTGGGTGATGGTCGCCGTCGCGGTGGCGTTGCGGGCGTAGACGTTGGGCAGAAAGGGCGAGGTCGGGCCCGCGGCGCCGAACTGGGCCTGCAGCGAAATCGAGGGCAGCCTCTGATTGCGGGCTTCCGCCGTGCGCATGCGCGCGGCCTGTTCGGCGTAGAGAGACGATCGGAGGGTGGGATTGGCCTGTTCGGCGGTGACCAGGGCCTGGTCGACATTGGTCGGCATGTTCGGCAGCGGCGGCAGCGGATCGAGTTGGCCCGGCCGATTGCCCACGACGGCGGCGTAATTGGCCAGGCTGACGTCCAGTTGGGCCTGGGCATCGGCCAGGTCCACC
>JAQGII010000056.1 GCA_028291305.1 Caulobacteraceae bacterium | reverse complement strand
AGGTCGCGGGCCACGCCGCCGAGGTGCTGGCGGCGGTCGAAGCCTTATAACAAATCGTCATCCCCCGACTTGATCGGGGGACCCAAGCGACGACAGCGAAGCTGACAGCAGGCTTGGGTCCCCTGGTTCGCCCTTCGGGCGCCCAGAGGATGACGGATCAGGGAGCTTCAGCGTCCCGCGTCACGCCCACCCGCTGCGCCAACGCCGCGCCCATGAATTCGTCGAGGTCGCCGTCCAGCACGCCCGCCGTGTCCGACGTCTCCACGTTGGTGCGCAGGTCCTTGACCATCTGGTAGGGCTGCAGGACGTAGGAGCGGATCTGGTGGCCCCAGCCGATGTCGGTCTTGGCGTCGGCGACCGCCTGGGCGGCGGCCTCGCGCTTCTGCAGCTCCAGCTCGTACAGCCGCGCGCGCAGCATCTTCCAGGCCTCGTCGCGGTTCTGGTGCTGCGAGCGGCCGGCCTGGCAGGCCACCACCGTATTGGTCGGGATGTGGGTCAGGCGCACCGCGGAATCGGTCTTGTTGACGTGCTGCCCGCCCGAGCCCGAGGCGCGGTAGGTGTCGGTGCGCACGTCCGACGGGTTGATGTCGATGACGATGGTGTCGTCCACCACCGGATAGACCCACACCGAGGCAAAGGAGGTGTGTCTCTTTGCGTTGGAGTCGAACGGCGAGATGCGTACCAGCCGGTGCACGCCCGCCTCGGTCTTCAGCCAGCCGTAGGCGTTGGCGCCCTTGACCAGCAGGGTGGCCGACTTGATGCCGGCCTGCTCGCCGCCGGTCTCTTCCACCAGCTCGACCGACATGCCGTGGGCGTTGGCCCAGCGGCTGTACATGCGCAGCAGCATCAGCGCCCAGTCGTTGGACTCCGTGCCGCCGGCGCCGGAATTGATCTCGACGTAGCTGTCGTTGCTGTCGGCCTCGCCCGACAGCAGGGCCTCGAGCTCCGCCCGTCCGGCCCGCGCCTTCAGCGCCGCCAGCTGCGCGCTGACGTCATTGAGCGACGCCTCGTCGCCCTCGGCGTCGGCCATCTCGGCGAATTCCAGGGCGTCGGACCGCTCGCGCTCCAAGGCGCGGACCGTCTCGACCGAACTGGCAAGAGCGTTGCGCTCGCGCATCAGGGTCTGGGCGGCCTCGGGCCGGTCCCACAGGGTCGGGTCCTCGGACCGTGCGTTCAGTTCGTCCAGGCGGCGTAGCGCGACATCCCAGTCAAAGACGCCTCCTGAGCAGTTCTATCGACTGCTCGATGTCGGCCGCCGCCGTCTCGACATCCGCTCTCATGGGACAACTCCAGACCGGCGCAGACATGGCCGGGGCGCGGGAGATAACGCGGGCGGTCGCGCTATACAAGTAGATGCGCCCCTCCCCAACACCGTCATCCTCTGGGCGCCCGAAGGGCGAACCAGGGGACCCAAGCGGCGACTACCAATTCAAGCCCTCGTAGAGATCAGCCCAATGCGGGTTGTCCTGCTCGATCAGGTCGATCTTCCAGCGCCGGTTCCATTTTTTGAGACGCTTCTCCCGATGGATGGCGGTCTCGATATCCTCGAAATATTCGGAGTGGACGAGGCGATGCACGCCGTAGCGCTTGGCGAAGGCTGAGCCTACGCCTTCACGGTGTTCAAAGACGCGGCGCGGCAGATCGGCGGTAACGCCGATGTAGAGCGTGCCATAGGGCGCGCTGGCGAGGATGTAGACCCAGCCGGCCATAGGCTGACGTTAGCTTGGCTGCGGCCTTCGGCCAATGTCGCTTGGGTCCCCCGGTCAAGCCGGGGGATGACGGTATTTGGGGGGCCCGCCGTAGGCCAATCGACGTTCAGTCGATCTTGGCGCGCGCCCTTTCCACCCATTCGTCATCCTCCGGGCGCCCGAAGGGCGAACCGGGGGACCCAAGCCCCATGGGCCACGCCGCAACCCCGGCGGCATCGGCCCCTAGAACAACCCCCTCAGCTCATCGCCCTGGCGCGCGGGCGCGGCGGGACGGGCTGCGGGGGCGGCCGGGAGGCCGGGGGGCAGGGCGACGGCGCCCTCCTCCGGGATCGCCCCGGCGGCCGGCGCGGCATAGGGCGAGGCCAGGCCCGCCAACGGGTCGTAGTGCGGCTCGGTGCCCGGCTGGAAGGCTTCGCGGATGCCGTTGACGTAGGCGAAGGTGGCCTTCTCCGGCTCCTTGAAGTCGTGCACCGGCTCACCCTTCAGCGCGCCCTGCATGAAGTCGATGAAGATCGGCACGGCGGCCACCGCGCCGGTCTCCTTGTTGCCCAGGGACCGGTTGTCGTCGAAGCCGACGAACACCCCCACCACCATGTCGGGCGAGAAGCCGATGAACCAGGCGCTGCGGAACTCGTTGGTGGTGCCGGTCTTGCCGCCGATCGGGCGGCCGAGCACCCGGGCCTGGGCCCCGGTGCCGCGCTGGACCACGCCCTCCAGCATGGAGGTGATCTGATAGGCGGTGATCGGGTCGAACAGCTGCGGCCCGTCCATGCCGACCTCGGGGAAGTCCTCGCCGTTGTAGGCGGCCTTGCACGGCGCGCAGTCGCGCTTGTCGGCCTTGAACAGGGTCTTGCCCTCGCGGTCCTGGATCAGTTCGATCAGGTGCGGCTCGATCTTGTGGCCGCCGTTGATGAAGGCCGCGTAGGCCGAGGTCAGCCTGAAGGGCGTGGTCTCCCCTGCCCCCAGCGCCATGGCCAGCACCGGCAGCATGTCGTCGACCACCCCGGCCTTGATCGCCGTCTCGCGGATCTTCTTCATGCCGATCGCCTGGGCGATGCGCACGGTCATGGTGTTGCGCGACAGCTCCAGCCCGCGCCGGATCGGCATCGGGCCGAAATAGTCGTGCTCATAGTTCTCCGGCCGCCAGACTTCGCCGGGCTTGGCGCCCTGCAGTTCGATGGGCGCGTCGGCCACCACCCGCGCCGGGGTGAAGCCGTTCTCCAGGGCGGTGGCGTAGACGAACGGCTTGAAGGCCGAGCCCGGCTGGCGCGACGCCTGGGTGGCGCGGTTGAACTTGGACATCGAGAAGCTGTAGCCGCCGACCATGGCCAGCACCCGGCCCGAATAGGGGTCCAGCGCCACCAGGGCGCCGTTGACGATCGGGGTCTGGCGCAGGTTGTAGCGGCCGGGGGCGCCGGTGGGCTCGACCCAGATCAGGTCGCCGTGCTTGAGGCCCTTGCCGCGCTTGGCCCAGGCCACGTCCGCGGCCTCCAGATAGCCCTCGGGGCCGCCGGACACCTGGACCTTCACATCGCCCTCGGCGGTGTCCACCACGGCGGCGCGCCACAGGCGCCGTTCGGCGGGCGGGGCCTTGTCCTTGACCTGCTGCTCCCAGCCCGGCTTGACCTCCGACAGGGTTCCCCAGGCGCCGCGCCAGCCGTGGCGGTGGTCGTAGACCTCCAGCCCCTGCATCAGGGCGGTCCGGGCCAGCGACTGCAGGCGCGGGTCCAGCGTCGTGCGCATGTAGTAGCCGCCCTCGGTCAGCTTATCGCCCATGCTGACGGTGGCGCGCTGGCGCACCTCTTCGACGAAGTAGTCGGCGTCCAGATACTTGGCCCGCGCCGGGGCCGCCTGGGCCACCAGGTCCTCCTTGGCCGCCGCCTCGGCCTGGGCCGGGGTGATCCAGCCGGCGCCGGCCATCTGGCCCAGCACCCAGTTGCGGCGGCGCAGGGCCGCCTGTTTGTTGCGGATCGGGTGGTAGTTGTCGGGCCCCTTGGGCAGGGAGGCGAGATAGGCCATTTCCGACAGGCGGAGTTCGGACAGCGGCTTGCCGAAATAGTTGTAGGCGGCCGCGCCCACGCCATAGGAGCGGTAGCCCAGCCAGATCTCGTTCAGGTAGAGCTCGAGGATGCGCTGCTTATCCAGCGTCTGCTCCAGCTGGTGGGCGAGGATCGCCTCCTTCAGCTTGCGGCCCATGGTCACCTGGTTGCCCAGGAGCACGTTCTTGGCCACCTGCTGGGTGATGGTCGAGCCGCCTTCCAGCCGCTTGCCCTGGGCGAGGTTGAACACGTCCTTGATCATGGCCCGGCCGAGGCCCTGCACGTCGATGCCGCCGTGCTCGAAGAAGTTGCGGTCCTCCGCCGCCAGGAAGGCGTGCGCCAGCTGCGGCGGGATCTGGTCGTAGGGCACGAAGATGCGCCGCTCCTTGGCGAACTCCCCGATCAGGGTGCCGTCCCAGGCGTAGACCCGGGTCGAGGTGGGCGGCCGGTAGTCCACCAGGTCGGCGGCGTTGGGCATGTCGTGGAACAGCCAGGCCGCGTAGATGGCCACGGCCACGCCGGCCATGGCGACGACGCTCAGCGCGGCGATGCCCAGTCCTGCGATCCAACGTTGGGCGGATGTCACGGTGCAACCTCGGGGCGACGCGCCCTGGCCCAGGTCTAGCGCGTGTCGAGGGGCGAAAAAAGGGCTGCGGGATCACTTCCTCCGCCGCGTCCTCCCCCGCTCGCGGGGGAGGTGGCCCAGAGGGCCGG
>JAQGII010000042.1 GCA_028291305.1 Caulobacteraceae bacterium | reverse complement strand
CGCTTCGACTGGTGGGGGATCCCTCCGGCTGCAGCAGGCCTGCGGCGGTGAGCATCAGAAAGGCGCGGCGGTCCATGAGGTGCAGGCTAGAGCCGTTTGGCGCCCAGTGGAATCACTCGAAGCGTTTGAACGGGTTCCATTTTGTAATTAGAGCGTGATCGTTGCCGTAACCGGCCCGGACGGCGGCGTGCGTTTTTCCGCAACGCCGCCCCGGCGCCCAAATCGAAGCCCGCGATTGACTCAAAACGGGCTTGCCAC
This sequence comes from Caulobacteraceae bacterium, assembly GCA_028291305.1. Lineage (GTDB taxonomy): Bacteria > Pseudomonadota > Alphaproteobacteria > Caulobacterales > Caulobacteraceae > BOG-938. Next base: position 5,921 of record JAQGII010000042.1, on the reverse strand, counting down.
TAATAGCACGCCCTCCCGATCACCGGCCCGCTGGACACAAGCGGCCCGACAAAGAGTAGACGTCATGAAGGTCCGCAGCTCTCTCAAGTCGCTCAAGAGCCGCCATCGCGACTGCAAGCTCGTGCGCCGCAAGGGCCGCCTGTACGTGATCAACAAGACCGATCCGCGCTTCAAGGCCCGCCAGGGCTGATCCGACACCATCGTCGGGACCTATCGAGCGCCGCCTGGTCTTCCGGGCGGCGTTTTTGATTCCGGCTCCCGCAGGGCGCTCAGGCGCGGCGCCTCAAGGCACGACCTTGCGCGGCAGGGCCTTGATCTCCTCGGGCGTCAGCCTCTCCAGGCTGGCGACGATGCAGGGGGTGGTGTGGGAAAAGCCCTTGGGCCCCACCCTGATCTGCATGTCCGCGGCGGCGCAGATCTCGTTCGACCCCGAGACCGTGTCGTCGACCCTCACCGGCCCCGGATATTCGGCGCCGGCGCAGTCCTGGGCCAGGCCGAGGTGCCAGACGTCCTTCATGCCGATGCGCACATAGAGGTCGCGCGGGCCGCCGGCGGAGGTGCCCATCCAGTCCTGCGCGCGGAAACACTGCCGCACCACGCTCTGGGCGGCGGAAGCCTTGTTGAGCGGGGCGGAGGCGACCACGGCCAATCCCAGCAGGCCGAGCGCGCAGACGCCGCCCGCCCTGGCCATCGATCGTCCGGACAATCTCGAGGGGCGTTGCATCGACCTTCCTCCGTGATGTTCTTGTCTTAGGAGTCCAGCGGCGATCCTGCTCCGTTTTCGGCGGGCAGGAAAGCACCGCCGCCTCGGCCAGATCTCGTCGGCGAGCGCTCGGGAGTTGACCCGCGACCCGCGGCTGCCTACAAGCCGGCATCCTTTGGGGAGTAGCCGCCTTCGCGTTGCAGGAGGGCTCGCGTCAACATACTTGGCCGCCTGGTCTTCGGATCCTGGGGCCATGGCGCGAACGGCCGCAGTTGCGGCTTGGCGAGACCAGTGGTCGCGGCCTCCGCCTTTGGGTTGGGCGAGGGGCGCCGCGCCATTGGCCTGACCGCCGCCCGGCCCCGCAAGAGACGCCATGCCGCCCCTGTTCCTTACGGTCCTCATCCTGCTCGGCTCCGCCGGGGTGATCTACCTTGCCTGCGAGTTCTTCGTGAACGGCGTCGAATGGATCGGCGAGCGCTTCGCCGTCGGGCAGAAGGCCACCGGCACCATCCTGGCGGCCTTCGGCACGGCCCTGCCTGAAAGCGTGGTGACCTTCGTCGCCGTGGCCTTCGGCGCCTCGCCGGCCCAGAAGCAGATCGGCGTCGGCGCCGCCCTGGGCGGGCCGCTGGTGCTGGCGACCATCGCCTATGCGGTGGTGGGCTGGACCCTCTACGCCGCCAAGCGGCCGCTGAAGACGGCCACGGCCGCCGCCGACTTCAAGGGGCTGAGCCGCGACCAGGGCTGGTTCCTGGTCATCTTCGTCTGCAAGCTGGCGGTCGGCCTGGTCGCCTTCGCCGTCAAGCCTTGGCTGGGACTGCTGTTCCTGGCCGCCTACGCCGCCTACGTCTGGCAGGAGACGCGCGGAGAACAGGGCGAGTCCGAAGGCGAGCTGGAGCCGCTGAAGTTCGCCCCCAGGTCCGCCCACCCGCCGACGTCGATGGCGGTGCTGCAGACGCTGGTGGCGCTGGTGGTGATCTTCGTCGCCTCGCGGCTGTTCGTCGGCCAGATCGACGCCCTCGGCCACCACCTGGGCCTGCAGCCCCAGCTCCTCGCCCTGCTGATCAGCCCCATCGCCACCGAACTGCCCGAGACGCTCAACGCCATCATCTGGATCCGCCAGGGCAAGATCCGCCTGGCCCTGGCCAACATCTCCGGGGCGATGATGATCCAGGCGACCATCCCCACCGCCTTCGGCATCTTCTTCACCCCCTGGATTCTGGACCCGGCCCTCATCGTGGCCGGCGGCGTCACCCTGGCGGCGGTCCTCACCCTGTTCCTGGGCTTCCGCAGCGGGCGGATGTCGCGCGCCTGGCTGTCGGCGATGGCGCTGCTCTATGTGGCGTTCGTCGCCATCATCGTCGCCATGCACCTGACCTAGACATATCGCCTGCTGCGACAGGATGGGGCGGGCAGTGTGGCGATGGGGCTGGGGATAACTCGGCGAAATCCGTTCAACCCGCCCCGGCGAGCCGCTAGGGTCCGGCGCAAGCCCTTACCTCTGCGCCTTTGGAGACGCTTTCCGCATGGCCGACGACTCTTCCAGCATCGAAGTCCTGAACTCGACCGCGCAGACGCGGCTGAAGACCATCATCGAGCGCATCGAGCGCCTCGAGGAGGACAAGGCGGCCGTGGCCAACGACATCAAGGAAGTGTTCGCCGAGGCCAAGGGCGAGGGCTTCGACGTCAAGATCCTGCGCAAGGTCGTGCGCCTGCGCAAACAGGACAAGGCCAAGCGGCTGGAGGAGGAGGCGATCCTCGATCTGTACCTGTCGGCCATCGGGGGCCTGTAGGGCTGAACCGAAAGCCTCCCAAGCCGATCAATCATCGCGAGGCGGCCAAGCGCGCCGCCTTGAACGCCCTGCGCCGCGCCCGCCGCACGGCGGCCAAGGCGGGGGTCGAGTTGTCGGACTGGGAGGGCGAGTTCCTCGGCTCGGTGGAGGAGCGCCTCAAGACCTACGGCCGCGCCTTCGCCGACCCGGACAAGGGCGCGCCCGGCGCCTCGCTCTCGGCCATGCAGGGCTTCAAGCTCAAGGAGATCGCCGCCAAGGCCAGCGGCAAGCCCAGGCGGCGATTCGGGGCCGCGGGGCGGCGGGCCAAGGATTCCCAGGTCAAAGGTTCCGAGGCCAAAGCTTCCGAGGAATGACCGGCTTTCCAGGAACCTGCTCCGCTTGTTCGCGCTTTAAGCGCGGCCTTGGGGGTTTGCAGGGTTGACTCGCGGCCTTCCGGACGCAAAACCGCCCGTCCAACCTTTCTTTGCCCCACCGCAGGGCGCCGTCTCCACATAGGCGCCCGCAGCAGGAGTTTGACATGGCTCTCCGCGTCGCCATCAACGGGTTCGGCCGCATCGGCCGACTGGTCCTCCGCTCCATCTACGAGCACGGCCGTCGGGACATCGAGGTGGTGGCCATCAACGACCTGGGCCCGGTGGAGACCAACGCCCACCTGCTGCGCTACGACAGCGTGCATGGCCGCTTCCCCGGCCTGGTCAAGGTCGACGGCGACAGCCTGGACATCGGCTCCGGCCCGATCAAGGTCACCGCCATCCGCGATCCCTCGCAGCTGCCGCACGCGGACCTGGGCGTCGACATCGCCCTGGAATGCACCGGCATCTTCACCACCAAGGAGAAGGCCGCCGCGCACCTGGCCGGGGGCGCCAAGCGCGTCCTCGTCTCCGCGCCCTGCGACGGCGCCGACAAGACCATCGTCTACGGCGTCAACGACGCCTCCCTGACCGCCGCCGACGTGGTGGTGTCCAACGCATCCTGCACCACCAACTGCCTGGCGCCGGTGGCCAAGGTCCTGAACGACCTGTTCGGCATCCAGCGCGGCTACATGACGACCGTACACTCCTACACCAACGACCAGCCGTCGCTGGACCAGATGCACAAGGACCTCTACCGCGGCCGCGCGGCCGCGGTGTCGATGATCCCGACCTCGACCGGCGCGGCCAAGGCCGTGGGCCTGGTCCTCCCCGAACTGAAGGGCAAGCTGGACGGCTCCTCGATCCGCGTGCCGACCCCCAACGTGTCGGTGATCGACCTGAAGGTGGTGCCGGGCCGCAAGACCTCGGTCGAGGAGATCAACAACGCCATCCGCGCCGCCGCCGCCGAGGGCCCGATGAAGGGCATCCTGGCCGTCACCGACGAGCCGCTGGTGTCGATCGACTTCAACCACATCGCCGCCTCCTCGACCGTGGCCCTGCCGCAGACCCAGGTGATCGACGGCGAACTGGCCCGGGTGCTGTCCTGGTACGACAACGAGTGGGGCTTCTCGACCCGCATGGCCGACACCGCCCTGGCCATGGGCAAGTTCCTCTGATCATGGCTTTCCGCACGCTGGACCAGGCGGTCGATCTCAAGGGCAAGACGGCGCTGGTGCGCGTGGACTTTAACGTGCCGATGAGCGAAGGCGAGAACGGCTGCCGGACGGTGTCCGACGACACCCGCCTGCGCTCGGCCCTGCCGACCATCCGCAAGCTGCAGGCGGCGGGCGCCAAGGTGGTCCTGCTGGCCCACTTCGACCGGCCCAAGGGCAAGCGCGTGCCGAGCATGAGCCTGAAGCCGGTGGTGCGGCCCCTGGCCGAGCTGCTGGGCCAGCCGGTGGCCTTCGCCGACGATTGCGTGGGCCCGGCGGCGCAGGCCGCCGTGGCCGCGCTGCAGCCCGGCGGCGTGCTGCTGCTCGAGAACCTGCGCTACCACGCGGGCGAGGAGAAGAACGACCCCGAGTTCGCCGCCCAGCTGGCGGCCCTGGGCGACCTCTATGTCAACGACGCCTTCTCCGCCGCCCACCGCGCCCATGCCTCCACCGAGGGCGTGGCGCGCCTGCTGCCGGCCTATGCCGGCGAAGCCATGCGCCGCGAGTTGGACGCCCTGGACAAGGCGCTGGGCCATCCCGAACGGCCGGTGATGGGCATCGTCGGCGGCTCCAAGGTCTCCACCAAGCTGGAGCTGCTGCGCCATCTGGTAACCAAGCTCGACAAGCTGGCCATCGGCGGCGGCATGGCCAACACCTTCCTCTACGCCCAGGGCCACGACGTCGGCGCCTCCTATTGCGAGAAGGAACTGGCCGAGACCGCGCGCGACATCATCCGCCTGGCCGGGCAGAACAACTGCAAGCTGTTCCTGCCGCTGGACATCGTGGTCGCCGAGAAGCTGGCCCCCGGCGCCGCCGCCCGGGTGCGCGGCCTGGGCGAGGTGGACGAGGACGAGCGCATCCTCGACGCCGGCCCGGAGACGGTGGAGCGCCTGTGCCGCGCCATCTCCAACTCCAAGACCCTGGTCTGGAACGGCCCCCTGGGGGTGTTCGAGATCCCGCCCTTCGACAAGGGAACCGTCGCGGCCGCGCGGCACGCGGCCAATCTGGCCAAATCTGGTAAGCTGGTGGCGGTGGCCGGCGGCGGTGATACGGTGGCGGCCTTGAATGCGGCGGGCGTGACCGGGGATTTCACCTTCGTCTCGACCGCGGGGGGCGCGTTCCTGGAGTGGATGGAAGGCAAGACGCTGCCCGGCGTTGCAGCGCTAGAAGCCTAACGAGGGACGACGGAAAACGATGGCGCGGATTACTCTGAGGCAGCTCCTGGACCACGCGGCCGAGCACGACTACGGCCTGCCGGCGTTCAACATCAACAACATGGAGCAGGGGCTTGCCATTATGCAGGCGGCCCACGCCACGGGCGCGCCGGTGATCATCCAGGCCAGCCGCGGAGCGCGCAGCTACGCTAACGACATCGTCCTGGCCGGCCTGATCGATTCCCTGGTCAAGCTCTATCCGGACATCCCCCTCGTCATGCACCAGGACCACGGCAACAACGAAGCCACCTGCGCTACGGCCATCCAGCACGGCTTCACCAGCGTGATGATGGACGGCAGCCTCGAGGCCGACGCCAAGACCCCGGCCACCTACGACTCCAATGTATCGGTGACCCGCCGGGTGGTGGACTTCGCCCACTGGGTGGGCGCCTCGGTGGAAGGCGAGCTCGGCGTCCTGGGAAGTCTCGAGACCGGCATGGGCGAGAAGGAAGACGGCCACGGGGCCGAGGGCAAGCTCTCCCACGACCAGTTGCTCACCGATCCGGATCAGGCGGTCGATTTCGTGCGCGCCACCGAGGTCGACGCCCTGGCGATCGCCATGGGCACCTCCCACGGCGCCTATAAGTTCACCCGCAAGCCCGACGGCGACATCCTGGCCATGGGGGTGATCGAGGAGATCCACCGCCGTC
>JAQGII010000040.1 GCA_028291305.1 Caulobacteraceae bacterium | reverse complement strand
GGTGATGCTGCTCGGCGGCGAGCCGCTGGGTCACCGCTACGTCTGGTGGAACCTGGTGTCCCACAGCATGGACCGCATCGAGCAGGCCAAGGCCGACTGGAAGGCCGGACGCTTCACTCTGCCGCCGCAGGACAACCAGGAGTTCATCCCCCTGCCCGACACCCCGCCGCCGCCGCCGGCCGAACCGATGTCGTGATCGGGCGCGCGTCCGCGCGTCCCGGGCTTGACTTCGCACCCCGCCCCGAACGTATCCTTACCTTCGATAACGAATAAGCGGGCCGCAGAGCCCGCCGATGTAGGGAGACGACCGTGACCATTCCACGCAACTGGCGCGCGCGCGCCGCGATCCTGGCGGTCCTCGGCCTGGCCCTGGCGGCGGCTGGGCCGGCGGCGGCGCACCACTCCTTCGCCATGTTCGACAACGAGCATCAGGTGAAGATGAGCGGAACCGTGTCCAAGTTCGAATGGACCAACCCGCACGTCTACATCCACCTGCAGATGGCCGACGCCGCCGGCGAGGTGAAGCCCTACACGGTGGAGTGCGCCAACCCGGGAATCCTCAACCGGGTGGGCTGGAAGTTCAACCTGATCAAGCCCGGCGACAAGCTGGTGATGATCATCGCCCCGCTGCGCAACGGCGAAGCGGGCGGCCTGCTGAAGGAGGTCACCCTGCCCGACGGCCGGGTGTTCAACAACGGCGGCTTCGCCGGCCCGGCCTTGATCCACTAGACGCCCGCGTCATGAAAACCGACCTGTCCAAGCTCGCCGGCCTCGCCCTGGCCTGCGTCGCCATCCCCGCCCTGGCCCAGGCCGCCTCCCACGCCGCGGCGGCCAAGCTCGGCCCCCGGACCCTGGCCGGGGTGTGGGAAAGCCCCTGGCCGCCCGACCAGCTGCGCCAGCCGAACGATCCGCCGCCGCCGGTCGAGGTCACCACGCCGCCGCTGAAGCCCCAATACCTGGCCGAATGGCGCGCCCAGCAGAAGGCGACCGCCGACGCCATCGCCCGCGGCGCCCCGCCGGTGACCGACAACGTCAACTGTATCCCCGGCGGCTTCCCTTCGATGATGGGGCCGGTCTTCCCCGTGGAGGTGCTGGAAACCCCCGGCCAGGTCACCATCATCCAGGAGGCCTACGGCCAGACGCGGCGCATCTACCTGAACGAGAAGCAGATCGCGGTGGAGGACGCCGAGCCGGAGTTCTTCGGCCATTCGGTCGGCCGGTGGGAGGGCCGGACCCTGGTGGTCAACACCATCGGACTCAAGGAAAACGTGCGCATGCGTAACGCGCCCCACTCGGGCGACATGCGGGTGGACGAGCGTATCGAGGTGACCGGCCCCGACACCTTCGAGGACCACGTGACCGTCACCGACCCGCCGTACCTGACCGGCCCCTGGAGCTGGACCTGGAGCTACAAGCGCAAGCCCGGCTACAAGATGAACGAGTTCATCTGCGAGAATAACCGCGAGTTCGCCGACCCCAAGACCGGCGGGCAGCGGCTGAAGCTGGGGGACTGACGGCGCCTGGCCAGGGGCTAGTTGTCGCCGATGGCGACGTGGGCCTTGTGCCAGTACTGCGCGCCCGTCCACAGGGTGACGATCGCCGCCAACCACAGCAGGCCGTGGGCGATGTTGGTGGCGGGGCCGAGGACCGAGGGGTCGGACGGCAATTGCCAGGCGCCCCAGGAGCCCACCAAAAGTTCGGCGGCGATGGCGATCATCTGCAGCGTGGTCTTCCACTTGGCCAGGGCCGTCACCGGGATCTTGATCCCCTTGGGGGCCGCGCCCTCGCGCAGGGCGCTGACCGCGAATTCGCGGAACAGGATCAGGGCGAAGGGGATGGCGATCTGCGGCTGTGGGCCCAGGGCGGCCAGGCCGAGGATGGCGCCGCACACCAGGATCTTGTCGCCGATCGGGTCGAGGATGGCGCCCCAGGCGCTGACCGCGTTCAGCTTGCGCGCCAGCCAGCCGTCGAAGAAGTCGGTCACGGACGCCAGCACGAAGGCGATCAGGGCCCAGCGCTCCAGGGCGAACTGGTTGTCCGGGGTGAGGCGCTCGCTGACGAAGGGCACGCCCCCGGCGGCGGCGGCCAGGAACAGGAACATCAGCACGCCGCCGACCAGCCGGATGCCGGTCAGGATGTTGGGGATCGACTTCATCGGGGCCTTGTCTCCGCTCGAGGCCTACGGCTTCGAGGCTCTCGAAGCGCGACCGGGGCTCGCATTCCAGATTAGAGCGCGATGGGCGCCCAAACCGCAATCCGGTTTCGGCCATCGCACCCTAGCGGGCGCCCTCGCCCGGTTTCAGCCTGAACCCCGCGGGCGTCAGGCCGGCAATGGCCTGCCCCTCCCAGGAGATCACGATGGGAATGGTATGCGCCACCCTGGACCGGATCACCACCCGGGGCCCGAAGGTGCGCCTGGAGAGCTGCTTGAAGCGGCCGAAGCCCGCTAGCCGCCCCCCCAGGGTGAGCCGTTCCAAGGACTCGATCTCGGTCTGGCGGATATGCAGCAGCTGTCGCCCGGCGCCCCCGCGCACGGCGAAGGTCTCCCAACGATACTCGTACTTCAGACGCGCGCGGCGCAGGATTTCCCGGACCACCAGCAGCAGCGCCAGAAGCGCGACCGCGGATGTGTCGACGACATACGCAAAGGACATGAACGGCCGTGATCTCCCCACCCCGCCCCATCAAAGGAAAAGCAGGTGTTGAAGCAATGGAGCGAAGCGCCGCAGGCGCCTAGGAACGGTGGAAATAATCATAGATTCGCTGGGCCAGGGGGGTCGAGACCCCCTCGACCTTGACCAGATCTTCAACTGAGGCGCGAGAAACGCCCTTGGCTGAGCCGAAAGCATGCAGCAGGGCGCGTTTACGGCCCGGTCCGACGCCCTCGATATCGTCGAGCGGATTCCTCTTCATCTCCATCGTGCGGCGCACGCGATGGCTGCCGATGGCGAATCGGTGGGCTTCGTCGCGCAGGCGCTGCAGATAATAAAGGGCCGGGCTCTTGGGTTCGAGCATGAAGGGCGGCTTGCCCGGCATGAAGAAGCGCTCCAGCCCCGCATCCCGGTCCGGACCCTTGGCCACCCCCACCACCACGATGTCGTCGACCCCCAGGTCGGCCATGGTTTCCTGCGCCGCGGCCAGCTGCCCGGCGCCGCCGTCTATCAGCACCAGGTCCGGGCGCGGAGGCGTCTCGCCCGCCTCCTCCTCCTTGACCATGCGGCCGAAGCGGCGGTGCAGCACCTCGCGCATCATGCCGTAGTCGTCGCCGGGAGCGAGGTCCTGGGAGCGAATGTTGAACTTGCGGTACTGGTTCTTGAGGAAGCCTTCGGGGCCGGCCACGATCATGCCGCCGACCGCGTTGGTCCCGGAGATGTGGCTGTTGTCGTAGACCTCGATCCGCTCGGGCGAGCCCTCCATGCCGAAGGCCTCGCACACCGCGGCCAGGATCTTGGACTGGGCCGAGCTCTCCGCCATCTTGCGGCCCAGCGCCTCGCGCGCGTTGGTCAGGGCGTGGTCCACCAGCCGCTTCTTCTCGCCCCGCAGCGGCTTGGCCAGCTCCACCTTGTGCCCGGCCTTCATGCAGAAGGCCTCGGCCAGCAGCTCGGCGTTGGGCGCCGCGTGCGACAGCAGGATCAGGCGCGGGATCGGCTTGTCCTCGTAGAACTGGCCGAGGAAGGCGTCGATGATGTCGCCGTCCTCATCGCTCTTGTCGACGCGGGGGAAGTAGGCGCGGTTGCCCCAGTTCTGCCCGGCGCGGAAGAAGAACACCTGGACGCAGGCCTGGCCGCCCTCGGCGTGCAGGGCGAAGACGTCGGCCTCGTCGACCGTTTCGGGGTTGATGCCCTGCTCCATACTGATCGCCGACAGGGCGCGGATGCGGTCGCGCAGGCGCGCGGCGATCTCGAACTCCATATCGTCGGCGGCCTGGCTCATCTCCTGCGACAGCCGCCGCATCACCGCCCGGCTCTTGCCGGTCATGAAGTCGTGCGCCTCCCCCACCAGCTCGCGGTAGCCCTCGGCCGAGATCAGGTCGACGCAGGGCGCCGAGCAGCGCTTGATCTGGTGCAGCATGCAGGGCCGGGTGCGGGTCTCGAACACGCTGTCCGAGCACGACCGGAGCAGAAACGCCTTCTGCAGGATGTTGACCGTGCGGTTGACCGCCCAGGTCGAGGCGAAAGGGCCGAAATAGTCGCCGGGGATGGAATGCACGCCGCGGTGCTTTCTGATCTGCGGCGCGGCGTGGTCGCGGCGGATCAGGATCTCGGCGAACGACTTGTCGTCGCGCAGCACCACGTTGAAGCGGGGCTTCAGCCGCTTGATCAGGTTTGACTCCAGCAGCAGGGCCTCGGTCTCGGTCTTGGTGGTGACGAACTCCATGGCCCGCGTCAGGTGCACCATGTGGGCGATGCGCTGGGTGTGGAAGCGGCCCTGGGCGTAGTGGGTCACCCGTTTCTTCAGCGACTTGGCCTTGCCGACGTATAGGACCTCGGCGTCCTCGCCCAGCATCCGATAGACCCCCGGGCTGTCCGGCAGGCGCTTCACCTCGTCCTTGATCAGGGCCATGCCCCAGAGGCCGGAGCCTCCCGGCTCGCAATGGCCCGGGGCGATGACGGTGTCGTCGGTCATGCCGTGGATATAGGACGAGTCCGGCGGAACCTCACCCCTTACCGCTCATCGCGGGCGTCCGGCCTCAGGAGGCGGACAATTCCCTGCCATAGCCTCTGGCCCGTCCCAAATGCGTTGCCATCGGGATGGTCGCCTGCTCGGCGACATTGCCCCTCAACGATTCGAACTGCTGCGCCATCGCCGCGTAGCAGCCGCAGGCCCTCCTCATCAAAGCCGGGCGGTTGAGGATGGTCAGCTTGCCCCTGGTGTAATCGATCAACCCGCCCGCCTTGAAGTCCGCGGCCACGTGGCTGACCGTCGTGCGCTGGACGCCCGTCATGATGGCCATGTAGTCCTGGGTAAGCTCAAAGCTGCTGCTGCCGGTGCGATCTCCGGTCATGAGCAGCCAGCGGGCCAGTCGTCCCTCGACGTTGTGCGTCGCGTTGCAGCCGACGCCGATATCCGCCTGCCGCGCCAGGGCGCGGATGTGGAGCAGGGTCAGCGCCATGAGGCTACGGCTTTCCAGCAGGCGCGATCTATACACCGAGGCAGGAAGCGCCAGGGCGCTGCCGCTGATCTGCGTGACGATCCGTTCTTCGGAACGCTTGTCGGTGGCGCAGTCCAGGAGCGCCGGCGCGCTTTCACGGCCCACAGTCGCCGTTTCGACTTCGTCTCCATTCGCCAGGACGGTGAGCACGGAGAGGCAGGCGCTGCTGGGGAAGTAGACCGTGTCGATCTCGTCCCCCACCTCATACAACAACTGCGCCCGACGGAGGCTAACCTCCCGCAGCTCAGGCAAAATGACAGCCGCATCGGCCTCGTGCAGAGCCGAAAGCAGAAAGTTTCGAAACTGCATGGGAATTCTCCCTTCGGCTGATCGCCGGCGCACTAAACTTATGTGTTTTTTTGGTTATTCTCACGAAGTCATGAGAACACGATAGCACGAAGCAAACTGGCGGCCCATTCAAACAACCTCTGGTTGAATATAAGCTCTGCGGGTCGTAAAGACGCCCGGCTTCATCCCCGCCCTAGTAGCCGAGCAAATCCTTACTGCACATCCGGTTCCGGCTTCTGGGGGAATGACCGGAGCGGGCTTATGCAGTCAGCCAGCGGCGGGGCCATTTCACGCCCAGCGCCCGCACTTCGTTCCGGGCCAGGCCGCTCCAGTCGAAGCTGGTGCGCGACAATTGCTTCATGGCCTCGACCGGCTCGGTCCCGCGATGGGGCGAAGAGGCGATGTCGCCCAGCTGCATGGCCCGGTCGGCCGCCGCCCATTCCGCCCGCGCCCGGTCCTCGTAGCCCACGGCGTAGAAATGGCGCACAGGCTCGGGCTGCTCGGCCGACCTGACCAACACCCCGATCAGCCAGCCGACCGGCAGGGGTTCGGCAACGGCGAGGTCGCGGAACCGCCTCAATGCATCTTCGGCTTCTTCAGGAGGGCGCGGCGGTCCTTGGAGCGCACCTCGACCTCGAACACGTCGCCTTCGCGCGCCAGCGTCAGGGGCACGCTGACCCCAGCCGGCCCCAGGGCCCAGATGGCGCGGTAGAAGTCGGCCAGGGTGTTGACCTCCTCGCCGTCGACCGCCACGACGATGTCGCCCTGGGCCAGGTCGGCCCGCTCGGCCGGACCGTTCTTGCTGGCCCCGACGATCACCACCCGGCCCGAGATCTCCTCGGCCAGCACCCCCAGCCAGGGTCGCGCGGGCAGCTCGCCGCCGCCGGCCGTCAGGGTCTTGAGGATCGGCTGCAGCAGATCGATCGGCACGATCATGTTCATCGGGGTGGCCTTGCCGCCGGGGCCCTGCTGCTGCATCTGCAGCGAGCCGATGCCCACCAGCTTGCCGGTGGGGCCGATCAGGGCGGCGCCGCTCCACATCGGATGGGCCGGGGCCGTGAACAGGGCTTCGTCCAGCACATATTCCCAGTAGCCGGCGAACTCCTGGCGCGCCACCAGCCGGCCGGACACCGAACAGCGGGTCAGGCCGCCCCCGGCGGCGATCACCCGGTCGCCCACCATCACCTGGCTGGAATCGCCGACCTCGAGGCTGGGCACGCCCAGGCTTTCCAGCGCCCGGACCAAGCCGAAGCCTGTAGCTGCGTCGATCCCGAGCACATGGCCGGCGACCACGCGGCCTTCATGCGTTTGCAGCCAGACCTGCTCGGCCTCGGTAACCAGGTAGCCGATGGTCAGGACCAGGTCCTCGGCGATCACCGCGCCGTGGCCGATCCTCAGCGTGCCGAGAATCTCGGCGGTGAAGGCGTCCGGCGGCACGATGGCCCTGAGCGCGACCGTGGAGGACAGCGTCCAGTCCAGATCGAAGGGGAAGTCCTCCGGCTTGGGCTGGAGCTGCTTGGAGACGCTCCACTCTTCGAACCGTTCGGCCATGTCGATTTCCGCAATACCTCGCGCCCCCACTCATGTGGCGTGATCGGGGACGGATGGGAAGGGGCCGTGAAGCCGAGAGACTCAAAACCCCATTGTCGTCTTCGGGTTTGCCGCGGGGATCACGCCGCCGGCGCGCGTGGCGCCGAGACCGCCCGCTCCATCGCCTTCAGCAACGCGTCCGGCTTGATCGGCTTCTCCACCACCCCGTCCATGCCCGCGGCGACATAGTCGACGGCGTCCCAGGGGTCGGCGTTGGCGGTCAGGGCCAGGACCGGCGTCAGGGCGACGGGGCCGTGCAGGGCGCGGATGCGGCGGACCGCCTCCAGCCCGTCCATCACCGGCATCTTGATATCCATCAGGATCAGGTCGAAGGCGCCGGCGGCCTCCACGGCCTCCACGGCCTCGGCGCCGTCTACGACGCTGTGGCTGGTGCAGCCGAACATCGCACAGAGGGTTTCGGCGACCAGCCGGTTGGTGGCGTTGTCGTCGGCGATAAGCACATGCAGCGGACCCAGGCCCGGCTGCTGGGCCTGCGGCGCGGGCCCGGCCTCGGCGCCATTGGGGACGTGGAACAGGGTCGCTTCGAACGTCACGGTCAGTCCCTCGCCCGGCCGGCTGGCGGCTTGGATCCGGCCATCCATACGCTCAATCAGTTCACGGCAGATTGACAGGCCGAGGCCCGCGCCGCCCTTGGCGCGGCCGGCCTCCTCCTGCACGAAGGGCTGGAAGATGGTCTGCAGCCGGTCTTCGTCGACGCCGGGGCCCGTATCGCGAACCTCGGCGCCCAGGCGCACATAGATATCCTCGCGCCAGGCCCGCAGGCGCACGGCCACCGCGCCCCGGTCGGTGAACTTCAGGGCGTTGCCGACGAGGTTGTTGAACACCTGCTTGAGGCGCACGGCGTCGCCCAGCACCCACAGGTCCGGGTCGCCGTCGTAGGCCACGGTGAAGTCCAGGGCCTTTTCGTTGGCCCGGGCCGACCACAGGCTGGCCACGTCGTCCAGCAGCGCGGCGGCGCGGAAGGGATGCCGCTCCACGTCCAGCTGGCCGGCGTCGGCGCGCGAGAGGTCCAGGGCGTCGGTCAGCAGGCGCAGCAGGGTCTCGCCGGACGCCAGGATGGTCTGCACATAGGGCTTCAGCTCCTCCTGGTTCAGCCGCCGGGCCAAGATCTCGGCCACGCCCAGCACCCCGTTCAGGGGCGTGCGGATCTCATGGCTCATCACCGCCAGGAACTGGGACTTGGCCTGCAGCGCGGCCTGGGCCTCCAGCTGGGCGGCGCGCAGGGTGTCGGCCAGGCTGGTCATCTCCAGGGCGTGGGCGCGGTTGGCCCGGTTGGTGGCCTGCAGCAGGGAGAGGGCGCTGCCGATGCCGGCGTAGCGCCCGTCCTGCACCACGATGAAGCCCTGCAGCAGCTCCGACGGCCGCTCGGCCAGCACCTGGCCGGTGAAGGTCATCAGGCGGACGCCGGCCTCCACGATCAGCGGCTGGTCGTTCATCAGCATGGCGATGGGGCGATGGGCGTAGAGGGCGCGGCCGTACTCGGCGGCCATGCGCAGGAAGAAGGTGTTGCGCTCGATGATGCCGACCGGGGCGCCCGCCGCATCCACCACGGCGATGGCCAGGACATCGGGCTCGCGTTCGAAGCGCTGGTAGACGGCCGCGCCCGGCGTGGTCGCCAACACCGGCTCCACCGGCTCGGCCAGGCTCAACAATTCGGGCATGGCGCCTCCTGGGCCGCCGGCTTACCGCCCAGGAGATAACCCTCAGTTAAAAACGTGCGTCATATTTCCGTTATATTTGATGACCGAATAACCATACCTGGAAATACTATATTCCGGTCGCGGACGATCATTCAGGTTTCTTGTGAAGATAGATCTCCGACCCCTGATCACGGAACTTCTGCGACATCTCCGCCATGCCGGCGGCGGCCTCGACGTGGTTCTGCTTGCTGGCGGTGTCGCGGATCTCGTGGCTGATCTTCATCGAGCAGAACTTGGGGCCGCACATCGAGCAGAAGTGCGCGGTCTTGTGCGCCTCCTTGGGCAGGGTCTCGTCGTGGTAGAGCCTGGCGGTCTCGGGATCGAGCCCCAGATTGAACTGGTCCTCCCAGCGGAACTCGAAGCGCGCGCGCGACAGGGCGTCGTCCCACATCCGGGCCGTCGGATGGCCCTTGGCCAGGTC
>JAQGII010000035.1 GCA_028291305.1 Caulobacteraceae bacterium | reverse complement strand
GTTGCCGCCGATGCCGCGGATGGTCAGCTGCGGATTGTTGTCGCCGCCGCTGCGGCGGAAGGTGAAGCCGGGAACCTGGCGCGACAGGTCGTCGACGTTCTGCACGCCCTGCCTGTCGAGAGTTTTCTGGGTCACGGCCGACACCGACAGGGCGACCTTGTTGACCGTCGAAGTCTGGCGGGTGGCGGTCACCACCACCTCATCGAGGCGGCCGGAGACGACAGGCGCCGCCGGGGCGGGCGCGGCCGGCGCCGGAGCAGTCTGGGCGAAGGCGCCCTGGGAAAAACCTGCGAAGCCGAGGGCGGTGGTCAGCAGGAGCGCGTTACGGGTGTGGTTTTTGGAAGACATTCGTTCCCTACGAAAAAGCGCGTTACACGGTAAAAAAACGCCGTTCGATTATCGAACGGCGATATCCCTATTTGATCCACGACTCGAAGCTTTCCCTTACACGGTAAGGATTAGTTGCTGCGCGATGTTCACCGCATCGACGCCGTTGACCCGGGGCCTTCTGAAAACAAAGCCGCGAATCTGTCAATGAATCCAGGTTGTGATGTCAATATCGGCGGCCGGGTGTGACTTGTTTGGCGCACTCCCGGGTCGGCGCTCTGGGCGACGGCGAAAAACTGCGCCTTGGTCATGTTCAATGGTTGCGAAATCTTTACCGGCCCGCCGGTCGACCCAAGTGCGGAGCCGCCCATCCTTGGCGTTTGCCGCCTATGACTTGGGGGCCGTCCTCGGGCGGCGCTTTCTTGCGCGCGCCGGCGCCGACCGCCCGCCGGTCGGCGGTTGGTTCGGCTTCTTGGCTCGGGAGCCTCTCCCCGCGAGCGGCAGGGCGCCGGCCTACAGCAGCTTGATCTCTTTCAACCGCTGATGGAGGAAGTCGTTGGCCGTGATCGGCTGCGGGTAGCGATCCGGGTGCGCCGCATCCACGCAGTCCGGCAGGGTCTCGATCCGGTATTCCGGCTCGAAATGCAGGAAGAAGGGCGTGGAGTAGCGCGACACCCCGCGCCGCTCGGGCGGCGGGTTGACCACGCGGTGGGTGGTGGAGGGCAGGGCGTGGTTGGTCAGGCGCTGCAGCATGTCGCCGATGTTGCAGACCACGGCGCCGGGCGGGGCGTTGATCGGCAGCCAGCGCCCGTCGCGGTCCAGCACCTCCAGCCCGGCCTCCTCCGCCCCCAGCAGCAGGGTGATGACGTTGATGTCCTCGTGCGCCCCCGCGCGCACCCCCGGCGCATCGGCCGACACCGGCGGATAGTGCAGCAGGCGCAGGATGGAATTGCCCAGGCGCACCGGCTCGTCGAAGAAGGCGTCGTCCAGTTTCAGGTAGTGGGCGATGGCGCGCAGGACGCGGCGGCCCAGCTCGTCCAGCCCCGCATAGAGGCCCGCGACGTAGGGCTCGAAGCCGTCGACCTCGGCCGGCCAGATGTTGTCGGGCATGTACCGGCGATAGGGGTGGCCGGGCGGCAGTTCGCGGCCGACGTGCCAGAATTCCTTGAGGTCGCGGTGCGCCGCGCCCTTGGCCGCTTCGATGCCGAAGGGGGTATAGCCGCGCTGGCCGCCGCCGCCGGGGATGTGGTAGCGGCGCTTGGTCTCGTCGGGCAGGGCGAAGAAGGCCTTGGTGCGCTGGGTGGCGCCGTCCACCAGCTCCGCCGGCAGGTCGTGGTCGGCCACCACGGCGAAGCCGTAGCGGGCGAAGGAGGCGCCCAGAGCCTGGGAAAAGGCCTCGAAATCCCTGCCGTAGAGCGTCAGCGACACCGGCTCGATGCGCGGCGGGGAAGGGACAGGGGCGTTCAACGGCAGGGCTCCAGCGGCGTGGCGCCAGCATAGTGCGAATGACGCCCGAGGGGGAGGGCGACTCCCATTCCCGCTCTCCCTACCCCCCGACGATGGCGCGGACGGCGGCGTCCAGATCGACGCCGTCGAACAGGTGGCCGGCGATGCCCGCGCGGCGGGCGGCCTCGAGGTCCGACGGCTTGTCGCCGATCAGGAACGACCGCTCCCGATCGATGGCGAAGTCCTGCATGGCCCGCAGCAGCATGCCCGGATTGGGCTTGCGGTCGGGGTGGTCGGGGTGGCGGTAGCGCTCCAGGGTCGCGTCTTCGTGGTGGGGGGCGAAATAGATGGCGTCGATGCGGCCGCCCGCCGTCGCCAGGTGCGCGCGCAGGGCGTCGTGCACCGCGTGCATCGCCGCCTCGTCGTAATAGCCGCGCCCGATGCCCGACTGGTTGGTGACGATGATCACCAGATAGCCGAGGTCGTTCAGCCGCCGCACCGCCTGCGGCCCGCCGGGAATCCATTCGATGCCCTCGACCTTGTGCGTGTAGCCGTGGTCGACGTTGAACACGCCGTCGCGGTCGAAGAAGACGGCCGGCCTCGGCGTCTGGGTCAGGGTTCCGGGTCCTGCGACCATGCGTTCTCGCGCTGCTCCTCGTTGAGGGCGGTGACGTCCCAGGCCTCGTCTACGGTGTCAGGCCGCAGGGTGTCCATGTCCGCCTTGAGCAGGCGCTCCATGGTGCTGGCGGCGTCGCGGACGGCGAGCACATAGCGTTCCTCCTGCCCGGCCAGGGGCGCCAGCTTCGCGAACGACTTCAGGTCGTGCGCCCGGAACAGGTTGGCGGCGCGATGGGCGCGGTGGGCGCGGAAGCCCAGGGCGCGCAGGGCGCGGGCGCCCAGGCTGAGGGCGGACTCGAAGGTCTCGCGCTCGACCTCGTCGGCGCCGTTGCGCAGCAGGTCGTAGGCGTGGCGCCGGTCCCAGGCGCGGGCCAGGATCTTCAGGTGGGGCCAGGTGTGGCGGGCGGTCTCCACCAGCTGCGAGGCCTGGTCGCGGTCGTCGATGGCCACGATCAGCACCTTGGCCTGCTCGATCCCGGCCTGGCGCAGCAGGTCGAGCCGGGTGGCGTCGCCATAGTGCACCCGCCGGCCGAACCGGCGCAGCAGGTCGATCTGCTCGATGCTGGAGTCCAGCACCACGGTCTTGAAGCCGTTGGCCTGCAGCAGGCGGCCGGGCATCTGCCCGAAGCGGCCGAAGCCGGCGATGATCACCTCCGGCGCGCCCTCGTCGAAGGGCAGGGCCTCGGGCGCCTGTTTGGCGCGGCGGCTGTCGGTCATGGCGCAGATGCGCTCGAACCCGGCCATGGCCACCGGCGTCAGGGCCATCGACAGGGCCACGGCGGCGGTGAGGAAGGCGGCGGAGCCAGAGCCGATGATCCCGCTGACGGCGATCAGGCCGATCAGGACGAAGGCGAACTCCCCGACCTGCGACAGCGACACCGCCGTGGCCGCCGCGTCGCGCCGCTCCAGCCCGCCCAGCCGCCCCAGCAGGAACATGACCACGCCCTTCAGCGTCATCACCCCGATCACCGTCCCGGCCAGGGCCAGGGGCTGGCCCAGCACCACGCGGAAATCCAGGCTGGCGCCCACGGTGATGAAGAACAGGCCCAGCAGCAGGCCGCGGAACGGCTCGATGTCGGTCTCCAGCTCGCGGCGGAACTCGCTCTCGGCCAGGACCACCCCGGCCAGGAAGGCGCCCAGGGCCGG
>JAQGII010000015.1 GCA_028291305.1 Caulobacteraceae bacterium | reverse complement strand
CGGCGTCGTCCTGCTGATCGGGGTCAAGGGCACGACCCTGCACCGCACGCTCGGCTGGATCTGGGTCGTCGCCATGTTCATCGGTGCGGTGTCGTCGCTGTTCATCCGTGTGATCAACCACGGCTCGCTAAGCTTCATCCACCTGTTCGCCGGCTGGACCATCGTCGCCCTGCCGATGGCGGTGGCCTACGCCCGCCGGCACAAGGTCGCCTCCCATGCCCGGGCGATGACCGGCCTGTTCACCGGCGGCTTGGTTCTGGCGGGCCTGTTCGCCTTCATCCCCGGCCGGCTGATGTGGAGCCTGGTCTTCTAGGCCGCCGGCGGGGGGCCGGACGCCGGCCCAATTGCGGCCCTTTCGGGCATCCCTTGCACTTGCGCCCGCGCGGGCCGATATTCTCCATGCGCCCATAAGGGCGTTCAACAAGGGTTTGACCTCCCATGAGCGACTTCAACCGCGGCTATACATCGATCCCCGCGGGTCGCGCCGATATGGCGGTGGATGCAGGACTGCGCGCCTTCATGCTCGGCGTCTACAACAAGGTGGCGCTGGGCCTGTTGCTCTCGGCCGTGCTGGCCTGGGCGACGACGTCCTTCGCCCCGGTTCGCGACCTTCTCTATGTGACCACGCCGGACGGCCGCCTGGCCGGCTTCACCGCGCTGGGCACCGCGGCCCGCTTCGCGCCGCTGGTCGTCATGCTGGTGGGCATGTTCGGCATGCGCAACGCCACGGCGCGCAACGCCGGCATCTTCTACTGGACCATCGTCGCGCTGATCGGCATCGGTCTGGGCGTCTGGGTGCTGGCCTATACCGGCGCCTCGGTGGCCTCGACCTTCCTGATCACCGCCGCCGCCTTCGGCGCGCTGAGCCTGGCCGGCTACACCACCAAGAAGGATCTGACCGGGTTCGGCAGCTTCCTGATCGTGGGCATGTTCGGCATCATGATCGCCCTGGTGGTGAACATGTTCCTGCATTCCTCGGCGGTCAGCTTCATCGTCAACGCCCTGGGCGTGTTCATCTTCGCCGGCCTGATCGCCTACGACACCCAGCGTCTGAAGATGACCTATTACCAGCTGGGCGGCGACAAGGCGGCCATGGGCGTCGCCACCAACTTCGGGGCGCTGAACCTCTATCTGAACTTCATCAACCTGTTCCAATTCCTGATGAGCTTCCTCGGCAGCCGCCGCTAAGCCATCCTGGGCGCTATCGTTTCGCTCTGAGCGCGGCGGTCGCAGACGGAAAATAGGAAGGCCCGGCGGGACACCGCCGGGCCTTTTCCTTTGGGCGGAGGGCGGCGCCGGGCGCAGGCGCTATTCCACCACCGCGAACCTGCCCTTGTCGAAGATCTTGAGCACCTGGGCCAGGTCGTGGCCGCGCCTCAGGACCACGCCGCCCTGGCCGATCACGGCCCAGGCGCCCTGGCGGCGGGCCAGGGAGGGGCGCTTCTCGATGCGATAGGCGGCGGTTTCGGCGGTCCGGCGGAACACCGAGAAGACGGCGGCGTCCCTCAGCCCATCGATGGCGTAGTCGCGCCATTCCCCGGCGGCGACCCTGCGCCCGTAAAGCCGCAGGAGCTGATCCAGCTCCCGGCGCTCGAAGAACACGACGGCGGCGGAGGGTTGGGGCGCGGAGGCGTCGAGACTCATGCGGTCCAGCCTAGCGCGAAAACCGCATTAATGAAGGTGTCGCCCAGGAGACACGACCTCACGGCTTTGTAATCGGGCGGGGCGAACGACCTTTAAATGGCCACATTCCGGCCCATTCACCGCCCCCTTAGGCATCCATCTTGTGGGGGTCGGCCAGCCGGGGATTGCCGGTCCTGGACCCTGAACAGCCCCCCCAGCCCCCTGGGATCGCGACTTTCGGCTGGCCGACATCCCTCCCCGAGAATTCGCCCGCCCAGCACGCCCCTGCTGGGCGGGCTTTTCGTTGGGCCGGGATCAGCGCTTGAGCGCGCCGAGGATGCGACCGCTGGCCTTGGCCTGCAGCAGGACGGCGCTCTTCAGGTCGGCGTCCTCGCCGGACGGCGCGGGCAGGTCGTAGGTGCGGCTCTTGCCCGCCCAGCCGCCCAGGCGGATCAGCTCCCGGGCCACGTTGCGATAGACCACGTTGACGCCGCGGTTCTCGCCGTCCTTCACCGCCGTCTCCTGCGGCTGACCCTCGTAGCGCACCAGCCACACCTCCGCGCCCCCGGCCGGCCAGCGGCCGGGGCCGATGGTCAGCCGGCCCTGGCTGATGTGCATGGCGGGGGCGGGCCGATGGGCCTTGGCGGCGGCCCTGATCATCGCGGGGGCTTTTCCGGCCGAGGTCGTCTTGCCGGTCTGGGCGGCGCCGTCGACCACCAGTTGGGGCGTATAGACGTCGCGTAGCCCCAGCGCCTTCTGGTAGGCGCGCTGGCGGTCGGAGAATTGCTGCTTGGCGAAGGTGTCGCGCCAGCCGAGGTAGTCCCAGTAGTCGACCGGAAAGGTCAGGGCCAGAACGTCCTTGCGGTCGGCCAGCTCGGCCAGCAGGGCGTTGGCGGGGATGCAGGCCGAACAGCCCTGGCTGGTGAACAGCTCCACCACCACCGGCCCCTTGGACCCGGCCCTGGCCGACGCCGTTCCGGCAGTCGTCACGAGGGCGCAGGCGGCGAGGAGCGCGGGATACAGCGCGGGCTTCAGCATTTGCCCGCACTTAACCGGACTTGCTCCGCCCGCGCCCCTCACATTTTGTTGCGCTAACACTTCGCTGCTTGAGCGCGAGAACGCTTGCTGCGCTAACCCTTCGCTGCCTGAGCGCGGGAGCGCCTTGTCGGCGCTCCCGCTCCGCTGCCTCAGCCAACTCCGCGGCCACCGGCGCCCGCGCGAGGTTGCGCAGGACGTAGGGCAGCACGCCGCCGTTCTTGAAGTACTCGAGCTCGGTCGGGGTATCGATGCGGCAGATCACCGGGAAGCGGGCGATGCGGCCGTCCGAAGGGCGGTAGAGCTCGACCGTCAGGGTGGTGCGCGGCGACAGGTTCTCCAGGCCGCGGATGGAGACGATCTCCTCCCCGGTGAGGCCCAGCTTGTGCCAGCCCTCTTCCTTGAACTGCAGCGGCAGCACGCCCATGCCCACCAGGTTGGAACGGTGGATGCGCTCGAAGCTCTCGGTGATCACGGCGCGCACGCCCAGCAGCTTGGTGCCCTTGGCCGCCCAGTCGCGCGACGAGCCGGTGCCGTACTCCTTGCCGGCGAAGACCACGAGGGGCCGGCCCTCGCTCTGGTACTTAATGGCCGCGTCGTAGATCGGCATGGTCTCGCCGGAGGGGAAGTGCTTGGTCACCCCGCCTTCGATTTCCGGAGTGATCTTGTTGCGGATGCGGATGTTGGCGAAGGTGCCGCGCATCATCACTTCGTGGTTGCCGCGACGCGCGCCGTAGGAGTTAAAGTCCAGCGGATCGACGCCGTGATCAACCAGGTACTGGCCGCCGGGCGAAACCTTCTTGATCGAGCCGGCCGGCGAGATGTGGTCGGTGGTGATGGAGTCGCCGAACACGGCCAGGACGCGGGCCTCGACGATGTCGGTGACCATGCCCGGGGTCATGCTCATGCCCTCGAAGTAGGGCGGGTTCTGCACGTAGGTGGAGTCGCCCTGCCAGTCGTAGGTCTGGCCGCCCTTGATCTTGATGCCCTGCCAGTTCTTGTCGCCCTTGAAGACGTCGGCGTAGCGGCTGGCGAACAGCTTCTGGGTGACGACGGTGCGCTGGATCTCGGCGATCTCGGCGCCGGTCGGCCAGATGTCCTTGAGGAACACGTCCTTGCCGTTCTTGCCCTTGCCGAGCGGCTCGTTGATCAGGTCGATGCGCATCGAGCCGGCCAGGGCGTAGGCCACCACCAGGGGCGGCGAGGCCAGGTAGTTGGCGCGCACGTCCGGGTTCACCCGGCCTTCGAAATTGCGGTTGCCCGAGAGCACCGACACGGCCACCAGGTCGCCGTCCTGCACGGCTTTGGAGACAGCCTCCGGCAGGGGGCCGGAATTCCCGATGCAGGTGGTGCAGCCATAGCCCACCAGGTTGAAGCCCAGCGCGTCCAGGTCCTTGGTCAGGCCGGCGGCCTTAAGGTACTCGGTGACCACCTGCGAGCCGGGGGCCAGGGAGGTCTTGACCCAGGGCTTCACCTTCAGGCCCAGCTTGTTGGCCTTCTGGGCCACCAGGCCGGCGGCGATCAGCACGCTGGGGTTGGACGTGTTGGTGCAGGAGGTGATGGCGGCGATCACCACGTCGCCATTGCCCACGTCGAACTTCTCACCCTGAACGGGGGTGCGCAGCGCGTCAGAGAGCTTGCCGAAGTCGCCGGTCAGGGCCTCTTCGAACTTCACCGCGGCTTCGGATAGCAGCACCCGGTCCTGCGGACGCTTGGGGCCGGCAAGGGACGGCATGACGGTGGAGATGTCGAGCTCGAGGGTGTCGCTGAACACCGGGTCGGCATAGCCGTCCTCGTACCAGAGGCCCTGCTCCTTGGCGTAGGCCTCCACCA
>JAQGII010000494.1 GCA_028291305.1 Caulobacteraceae bacterium | reverse complement strand
GACCTGGGCGAGATCAGCCGCGTGCCGCTGCCCGACGGCTCGGTCATGGACATCAACACCTCCAGCGTCCTCAACGTGGTCATGCAGGCCCAAGGCCGCGACGTCACCCTGCATCGCGGCGAGGCGTGGTTCGAGGTGGCCAAGGACCCCGCGCGGCCCTTCCTGGTCAGGACCGGCGACGCCCGTTTCCGCGCCGTGGGCACCGCCTTTTCCGTCCGGCGGATGAGCGAAGGCGCCGAACTCCTGGTGACCGAGGGCCGGGTCGAGGCATGGCTGTCCGCGGCGGCCGGCCGGCGGGTGATGATCGATGCCGGATCCAAGCTCGTGCTGGACGCCAGGCAGCCCCTGCGGGCGGCGGCGGCGGCCCAGGAGATCGAGCGGTCGCTGGCCTGGCGCAACGGCCAGATATCGCTGGACGGGGAAACGCTGGCCGAGGCCGCCGCGGAGTTCAACCGCTACAACCGTCGCCAGTTGGTCATCGAGGACCCGGCCCTGGCCGGCCGCCGGTTCGTCGGCCTGTTCCGCACCGACGATCCGCAGAGCTTCGCCGTGGCCGTCAGCGCCACGAGCGGGGCCCACCTGGTCGAGGACGCCGACGCGATCCGGCTGAGGTAGGCGCCCGAATATCAAGCGCGCCCGGGTGCGTTTGGCGGAAAAGCAGGCGCTGCCTTCGCGCCCGCAAAAAAATCGTCATACCGCCCACGGATATTCCGCGGCCGTCCCTCTTGGTTTTCGAGAGGCGGGCCTGACGCCCCCCTCCGACCTGAGGGGGTTGGACAATGATTGGTGTGGGTGCGCCGGCGAGCAAGCGCCGCCTGTTCTGCGCGGCGGCCATGGCGGGACTGTTCGGCGCGTCGCCGGTCTGGGCGCAATCGGTGTCGTTCAAGATCCCGTCGCAGGCGGCGGACACCGGCATCGCCGAGTTCGCCCGCCAGGCGCACCTGCAGATCCTGGTGCCGTCCGAGGCGGCCCGCGGCAAACGGACCGGCACGGTCATGGGCGCGCTGTCGATCAATGACGCCCTGACCCGGTTGCTGGTGGGCACCGACCTGGTGATCGCGTTCAACGACGGACGCACCATCAGCCTGTCGCAGCCGCGCCAGGGATTGGTGAAGACGGCCTTGGCTTCGACAACCTCCGACGCCGTCTCGACGGCCTCCGCCCGCGAGGTGTCGGACACGGTCACGACCACCGTCAAGGCCGCCGCCCCCGCGGCGCTGCAGGAACTGGTCATCACCGGCAGCCGCATCCAGGCCGGCGGCTTCACCGCCCCGACGCCCGTCACGGTGGTCAGCTCCGCGCAGATCCAGCAGAAGGCGGCGGGCACCGTCTCCGAGTTCCTGAAGGACATTCCGCAGTTCGCGGCCAGCACCGGTCCCGCCAACGCCTCGACCGGCGCCCAGAGCGCGTCCAAGTCCAACCTCAGCCTCTACAACCTGGGCGCCACCCGCACCCTGGTGCTGATCAACGGCCAGCGCCACGTGGCCGACGGCACCGGCAATGTGTTCGACACCAACCTGATCCCCACCAGCCTCATCGACCGTGTCGACATCGTCACCGGCGGGGCCTCGGCGGCCTACGGCTCGGACGCCGTGGCCGGGGTGGTGAACTTCGTGCTGAAGAACCGGTTCGAGGGCTTCAGCCTGGACTTCCACGAGGGCGCCTCGGAATACGGCGACAACGTCGAGATGAACCCGGCTTTCGCCTACGGCCGCTCGTTCATGGGCGGCAAGCTGCATCTGATCGTCGGCGGCGACTACACCGACAACAAGGGCACGCGCAATTTCTACAGCCGGCCCTGGGGCAAGCTGGAGCCAGGCATCGTGACCATCGCCGCCAGCGCGATCCCCACGGCCCAGCGGGTGGCCATGGGCCTGCCGGCCAACATCATCTCCAACAATGTGCGGACCTCGGCCTACAACGCCAGCGGCCTGATCGTCTCCGGCCCGCTCAAGGGCCTGGCCTTCGACGACGGCGGCCTGACCCACCAGTTCAACTACGGCGCGATCAACGGCGGCACGACCACCATCGGCGGCGGCGACTACGGCAGCGTGCTCAACCCGGACGAGGACATCAAGGCCGACTACAACCGCGCCGCGGCCATGGCGCGGGTCGAATACGACATCAACGACAACACCTCGGCCTGGGGCTCGGTGATGTACGGCGCGCTGCATACCCGCGGCGACAGCTTCGGCGCCCGCATCCCCAACTTCAACGCCTATCCGGTGCTGATCACCAACCCCTTCCTGCCCGCCTCGGTGGTGACGGCCATGAAGGCCGCCAACGTCACGACCTTCAACTACAGCGCGACGCGCGACTTCGACCTGTCCTCGATCGCCTCGCGCAACCGCACCGAGACCGTGCAGGGCAATTTCGGGGTCAAGGGGCAGGTTGGCCTGTTCGGCTCGGACTGGAAATGGGACGTCGACGGCGGCGCCGGCAAGGCCACCTTCGCGCCCGACATCCACAACACGCCGATCACGGCCGACTTCTACGAGGCCGCCTATGTGGTGCA
>JAQGII010000489.1 GCA_028291305.1 Caulobacteraceae bacterium | reverse complement strand
CTAGGCGCCGCGGATCGTCGACCCAGCTCTACTCATCCTGGCGAAGACCGGGACCCAGAAGACCATAGCGCTGAAAAGCCCTGTCGAGGTCGGCAACGCGCGCGGTTTGCGGACCTTGGTCTTGCGTGCCAATGACAGCGCGAGCACCACTGCTCTGGCGAAATCCGGACAGGACCGATGAGCCGCTTCTGGAGCGACCTTGTGCATGACTTGGAACCCTACGTGCCGGGTGAACAGCCTCGCATGTCGGATTTGGTCAAACTCAACACCAATGAAAATCCGTTTGCACCTTCGCCGCACGTGCTGGATGCGATCCACGCTGAGGCGAGCGAAACTCTTCGTCTCTATCCCGACCCACAAGCCACGGCGCTGAGGGAGGCACTCGCCGCCTACCACGACGTGCGCTTGGAGCAGGTGTTCGTCGGCAACGGCTCCGATGAGGTGCTGGCGCACGCATTCGCGGCTCTGCTCAAGCACGATGCGCCGTTGCTGTTCCCGGACATCACTTACAGCTTCTACCCGGTCTATTGTCGCCTGTTCGGGATCGCCTACGAGACTGTACCGCTCGATGACGCCATGCGAATTCGCATCTCCGATTACCGGCGACGGGCCGGGGGAATCATCCTGGCCAACCCCAACGCGCCTACGGGTATCGCACTTTCGCGGCAAGAGATCACAGCGCTGCTGGACGAGCATCCCAACCTGCCCGTGGTGATCGACGAGGCTTATGTCGATTTCGGAGCTGAGACGGCCGTTCCCCTCGCGGCTTCGCATCCAAACCTATTGGTGGTGCACACCATGTCCAAGTCGCGGTCCTTGGCCGGCTTGCGCGTCGGCTATGCGATTGGGGATGCGGCGCTGATCGAGGCGCTGACCCGCGTGAAGGACAGCTTCAATTCCTATCCTCTTGGGCGGCCCGCCCAGGCTGGAGCCATCGCCGCGCTTGAGGACGAAGCCTACTTCCAGCAAAGCCGGACATTCGTGATCAATAGCCGTGAGCGCCTGATGCAGGGTCTCGCCGGGCTTGGATTTGAGGTTCTCCCTTCATCGGCCAATTTCGTCTTCGCACGCCATCCCGCCCGGGGTGGCGACGAGCTTGCGGCGGCGCTGCGCCAACACGCGGTGCTGGTCCGGCATTTTCCCGCGCCGCGCATTTTCGATTATCTGCGGATCACCGTAGGCACCGATATGCAAACCGACCGGTTGATTACCGCTTTGTCGAGCGCCCTCATCCCGGAGACGACAGCTCCCTGAACACCCTGCGAAACCCATTTGCGAAACCGGTGACTTCGGCCTTTCATCCCGCAATTCGTTAACGGGAAAAGCCCCTCCTGTGGTAAAAATGACCTCACGGTCCCCGGTGGCCGCCGCGGGGCGCCTCACACCTGGGAGGGGGCCATGCAGTTCAAGGTCATCCACTTCATCGCGCCCTGCGCGCTCGCGCTTTCCGCTGTGCCCGCGGCGGCCCAGTTCCGCAATTCGGCGCCGGCGCCGACCGACGTGCCCCACTGCGCCAAGCCGATCGGCACCGCCTCCATCGCCCCGCCGCGGCGGGAGTGGTGGACCCAGTACGGGCTGAGCAGTCCCGAGCAGTTGATCAAGCTGATGGCGTCCCAATCCAACTGCCTGCGGATCGTCGACCGCGGCGCGGGCCTGCAGATGCGGGGGGTGGAGCGCGATCTCGGCGGGACCGGCGAGTTGCAGCGCAACTCCAACGTCGGGGCGGGCCAGATCAAGGCCGCGGACTACACGATCGTGCCCGACGTCGCCGACGCCAACGCCAACCAGGGCGGCGGCGGCGCAGCCCTGGGCGGACTGCTGGGCAGCCGTGCAGGCCCGATGGGGGCGATCCTGGGCGGCGTGCGAACGCAGCAAGCCACGGCCCGCGCCCTGCTGACGCTGGTCAACGTCCGCACTACGGAGCAGGAGTTCGTGGCCGAAGGCGTCGCCTCCAAGACCAACATTTCGTTCGCCGGCGGGGGCTTCGGCGGCCTGTTGGGGGGCATCGGCGGCGGCTATTCCAACACCCCGATCGGCCAGGTGATCGCGCAGGCCTATCTGACCGCCTTCACCAGCTTGGTGGCCTATATGCAGACGGCGCAGCCCGGCGCGGCGGAGGCTTCGGCGCCGGTGCAGAGCTATGTGGTCAAGACGCCGATCACCATGCGGGCCGGCCCCTTGGTCAGCGCCAAGGTGCTGCGCAGCTTCGTCGTCGGCGACACCGTCTACCCGACCGGCCAGAAGAACGGGATCTGGTGGGAAGTGGATGACGAGACGGGCAACCGCGGCTGGGTCACATCGGTCCAGCTCGGGCCCAAGTGACCGTCCCCCGCCAGGCCGGCTGCTTCACGCCTCCTCGCCTGCCGGGGCTCCACGACGACGTGCCGGCGGCAGATCCATGGTCAATCTTCGGCTGACGGGGGCAGGGGCTCGGCGCGCAGATAGGCGACGAGGGTCTTGTTGAAGGCCGCCGCGGCCGTGACGGTGAAGGCGTGACCACCCCATGGCGCGATATCCAGGGTTGCGTTGGGCAGGCGCTTGGCGAGGCGTTGGGCGCACAGCACCGGCGCCAGCATGTCGTCGGCCGATGCGCTGACCAGGACCGGCGCCTTGATGTCCGGCAGGCGCGCGTCGATGTCGAAGGCCAGCAGGGCCGCGATGCGGGCCAGCATCACCTCCCGCCCCGGGAAGCCGGCGACCATGTGCGGCTCCTCGGCCTCAAGCAGGGCGGCGTTGCGGGAAATCCAGTTGGCCGGATAGAGGAAGATCGGCTGGGCGCTGATGTAGGCGGCGGGACCGGAGTCCTTGAGCAGGCTGGTGCGCGCCTTGAAACAGCGGGCGATGTGCGGATCGGGCCGCGACCAGCCGTTGACCACCACCAGCCGCTCCATCCGGTCCGGATAGCGCAGGGCCAGCGACAGGCCGGCCAGTCCGCCGGCGGCGTGGCCGACCACATGGGCGCTGGGCAGGTCGAGCCCGTCCATCACCGCGACGATGTCGTCGGCCATGGCGTCCACCGAATGGGGATCGGTCAGGGTGCGCGTGCTGCGCCCGGCGCCGCGGTGGTCGTAGAGGACCACGTCGAACCTCGCCGTCAGGGCCGCCATCTGCGGCTGCCAGAAGGCGCCCAGGCCGCCCAGGCCCGAGGACAGGATCACCGTGTCGGCGCCGGCGGGGCCCTCGTGGACCTCGTAATGCAGACCGCCGGTGGTTCCGGACCGGGCCAAGGCGTCAGCCCTTGCCGATGTGGGCGATGCTGGCGATCTCCACCAGGAAGTCGGGCCGGACCAGGCCGCAGACGATGCAGAACCGCGCCGGCTTGTCGCCGGGGAAATACTCCGCATAGACCTTGTTCATGGCGGCGTAGTCGGCCCAGTCCTTGAGGAAGATGTGGTTCATGGTCACGTCGTCCATGGTCCCGCCGGCCGTCTCGATCACCGACTTGATGGTTTCCAGCACCCGCCGCGTCTGCGCCGCGCAGTCACCGACGTGGGCGACGTTGTTGTCCTTGTCGAACGCCAGGGTGCCGGAGACGTAGACCACGCCGTCGGCCAGGGCGCCCGGCGAGAAGGGGGCGATGGGAACCTGCGTGCCGGGCGGGGTGATGACGGTCTTGGGCATGGCGTTGTCCTCAGCTCTGGTGGGTTCGGCCTTTGGGCGCGAGCTGGCCGAAGGCGCCCTTG
>JAQGII010000479.1 GCA_028291305.1 Caulobacteraceae bacterium | reverse complement strand
CATCGCCGCCCACCTGTCGGTCAAGATCGCCGACAAGCAGCAGCTGCTGGAGATCTTCAACATCGTTAAGCGCCTGGAGAAGGTCTACGCCCTGATGGAGGGCGAGATCAGCGTCCTGCAGGTCGAGAAGAAGATCCGCTCGCGCGTGAAGCGCCAGATGGAGAAGACCCAGCGCGAGTACTATCTGAACGAACAGATGAAGGCGATCCAGCGCGAGCTGGGCGAGCAGGACGACGCGCGCGACGAGCTCATCGAGCTCGAAAAGCGCATCAAGAAGACCAAGCTCAGCAAGGAAGCCCGGGCCAAGGCCGAGGGCGAGCTGAAGAAGCTGCGCAACATGAGCCCGATGTCGGCGGAATCCACGGTGGTGCGCAACTACCTGGACTGGCTGCTGTCGATCCCGTGGGGCAAGGCCAAGACCAAGAAGATCGACGTCGCCGAGGCCGAACGCATCCTCAACGAGGACCACTACGGCCTGGAGAAGGTCAAGGAACGGATACTGGAGTACCTGGCCGTGCAGGCCCGGACCAACTCGCTCAAGGGCCCGATCCTGTGCCTGGTCGGTCCTCCGGGGGTCGGCAAGACCTCGCTCGGCCGCTCGATCGCCAAGGCGACGAGCCGCGAGTTCGTGCGCCTGTCCCTGGGCGGCGTGCGCGACGAGGCCGAGATCCGCGGTCACCGCCGCACCTACATCGGCTCGATGCCCGGCAAGGTCATCCAGTCGATGAAGAAGGCCAAGGCCACCGATCCGTTCTTCCTGCTGGACGAGATCGACAAGCTGGGCGCCGACTGGCGGGGCGACCCGTCCAGCGCGCTGCTCGAGGTGCTCGATCCGGAACAGAACTCGACCTTCGGCGACCACTACCTGGAGATCGACTACGACCTGTCCCAGGTGATGTTCGTCACCACCTCCAACAGCCTGAACATGCCTCAGCCGCTGATGGACCGCATGGAGATCATCCGCATCCCCGGCTACACCGAGGATGAGAAGATCCAGATCGCCAAGCGGCACCTGATGCCCAAGCTCCTGGCCAACCACGGCCTGAAGCCCGAGGAATGGATCGTGCCGGACGAGGCGATCCGCGACCTGATCCGCTACTACACGCGGGAAGCCGGCGTGCGCTCCCTGGAGCGCGAGCTGTCCAACCTGGCGCGTAAGAGCGTGCGGGACCTGGAACGCGAGAAGCTCGTCTCCATTACCGTGGACGAGGCCAAGCTCGAGAAGTACGCCGGGGTGCGCAAGTACCACTATGGCGCGACGGACGAGGTGGATCAGGTCGGTATCGTCACCGGCCTGGCCTGGACCGAGTTCGGCGGGGAGATCCTGACCATCGAAGCGGTCAAGATGCCCGGCAAGGGCCGCATGTCCATCACGGGCAACCTGAAGGACGTGATGAAGGAATCGATCTCGGCGGCGAACTCCTATGTCCGCGCCCGGTCGACCCGCTTCGGCATCAAGCCGACGCTGTTCGAGAAGGTCGACGTGCACGTGCACGTGCCCGAGGGCGCTACGCCCAAGGACGGCCCCTCGGCGGGCGTGGCGATGGCCACGGCCATGATCTCGGTGCTCACCGGCATCCCCGTCCGCATGGATGTGGCCATGACCGGCGAGATCACCCTGCGCGGCCGGGTGCTGCCGATCGGCGGCCTGAAGGAAAAGCTGCTGGCCGCCCTGCGCTCGGGCATCAAGACGGTGCTGATCCCCAAGGAGAACGAGAAGGACCTGGCCGACATCCCCGAGAACGTGAAGGCCGGGCTGGAGATCGTGCCCGTCTCCACGGTGGACGAGGTGCTGGCCCGGGCCCTGGCCGGTCCCCTGACGCCGATCGAATGGCGCGAAGAGGACGAGCCGGTCGCCAAGCCGGCGGCGCCGACCGATGACGTGGAAGCGGTCATCACGCACTAGGACTGCTTATCGCTGATAATGTGGGCGGCGCGGGGTCAACCCCGCGCCGCTTGCATTTGACGCGGGCGGTTTGCCGCCCCCATAGTCCCTTCTCCAGCGGCCAGGATCTTCAAAAAAGCCGCGGCAGAATAGGGTGGGTCTCATGACTAAGGCCGAATTGGTGGCCGCGATCGCGCAAAAGACCGGACTGAAACAGGCCCAGGCCAAGAACGCCCTGGACGCCATGCTGAAGTCGGTCACGGAATCCCTGCAGGCCGGCGACGAGGTCCGCCTGGTCGGTTTCGGCAGCTTCACGCCCGTGGAGCGCAAGGCGGGCATGGCCCGCAACCCCCGCACCGGCGCAGCCGTCAAGCGCCCCGCCTCCAAGACCGCCCGCTTTCGCGTCGGCGACGCCCTCAAGAGCCAGCTGAACTGAAACCTGTCGGCATTCAGGGCCGCTTCCAATCTCCACCGTCGTCATCCCCGGGCTTGTCCTCGGCGCCTGAACGCTGGACCCCCAGGGACAAGCCCTGGGGCGACCCTGAAGAGGGGAGGGCGCCTTCGGTGGACCGGCCGCCTTTTCATTTTTCGCGGGCGAGGCTTCTGCTAGAAGGGCCGGCGTTTTGCGGGCGGCTAGCTCAGCTGGTTAGAGCGTCTCGTTTACACCGAGAAGGTCGGGGGTTCGAACCCCTCGCCGCCCACCAAAGCGCGATCCCAGGAGCGCTGAACTAGCCGATCACCGGCCGGGGCTTGCGGTTGTTGTCGATCGCCACATAGACGAACACGCCCTTGGTCACCTGCTGGGCCTCCGAGGAGTCGCGCCGGCGGCGCCAGGCTTCCACGGCCACGCGGATCGAGGTCTTGCCCACGGCCAGGATCTCGGCAAACAGGCTGACCTCGTCGCCGACCGACACCGGATTGAGAAAAGTGATCTCGCTGACCGCTACGGTGGCGCAGCGGCCCTTGGCCAGGTCGAAGGCCAGGGAGGCGCCCGCCAGGTCCATCTGCGCCATCAGCCAGCCGCCGAAGATGTCGCCTTCGGGGTTGGTGTCGGCGGGCATGGCGATGGTGCGGATCACCGGGTGGGTGTCCGGCCAGGGGCGGATCGGCAGGTTTTCGGTCATCTGGGCTTTGGTCATGGGAGAATCGTCGGCGTTACGCACCGATAGCATGGCGGACGGCGGGGAGGGGTGCAGCGTTGGACCGTCTCGCCTGAGACGGAACCGCGCCACCACCTTCGATCTGAAGGCAAGTGGCGCGAGTGACCGGGCTCGAACCGGCGACCTCCGGCGTGACAGGCCGGCGCTCTAACCAACTGAGCTACACCCGCAAGCAGGACCGGCGAACCGGCTGCGTGAGGCGGGTGACATAGGTCGCGCTGCGCAGGGCTGTCAACACGAAACCGGTCGATCTGCGGGCATCGCGGCCAATCTCCTTGCGAACCCGTTGCAAGATCAACAAAAGCTCTCGCATCTGGGGGAAAAGCGACTATGCCCCTTGGAACCGTCGCGATCCATGGGCTAAAACCCGCCGGATTACGTATCGAGGCTTTTGATGAACGCCTTCCTTTTGCAGTACCTGCCGATCGTGATCTTCCTCGGAATCGCGCTCGTCATCGGTGTCGCTTTCCTGGTGGCCGCCGCGGTCATCGCGCCCAAGGCGCCCGACGCGGAAAAGCTGTCGGCCTACGAGTGCGGCTTCAACGCCTTCGACGACGCCCGCATGAAGTTCGACGTGCGCTTCTATCTGGTGACGCTGCTGTTCATCATCTTCGACCTCGAGGTCGCCTTCCTATTCCCCTGGGGCGTGGCGCTGATGAAGCTGCCGCACGAGACCCAGGTGTTCGCCTTTTGGTCAATGATGAGCTTCCTGGGCGTGCTGACCGTCGGCTTCGTCTACGAATGGCAGAAGGGAGCCCTGGAATGGGAATAGTTCCTGCAGGCTCCGCCGGCCGCTCGTCGGTCGAGGGCTATGACGCCAAGCTGCACGATCCCTTCTTCGACGGCGTCAGCGACCAGCTGGCCGACAAGGGCTTCATCATCGCCGCCGCTGACGACCTGATCACCTGGGCCCGCACGGGCTCGCTGA
>JAQGII010000476.1 GCA_028291305.1 Caulobacteraceae bacterium | reverse complement strand
CCCGCTTCGCGCCCAGGGGCCCGTGGGGCCGCATCGGCCGGCTGGGCGGCTACTATGGCCTGAAATACTACCGCGGCTTCGATCACCTGGTGGCCAACACCCGCGACATCGAGGCCTGGATCGTGCGCCAGGGGTGGCCGGCCGCCAAGGTCCGCTACATCCCCAATTTCGCCGCCCCCACCGCCGCCGTCGCCGCCGACCGCGCGGCCCTGGATACCCCCGCCGACGCGCCCCTGCTGCTGGGCCTGGGCCGGCTGCACGTCAACAAGGCGCACGACGTCTCCCTGCGGGCCCTGGCCCGCCTGCCCGAGGCCTATCTGTGGATCGCCGGCTCGGGGCCGCTGGAGGACGAACTGAAGGTCCTGGCCGGACAGCTGGGGGTCAGCCGGCGGGTGCGTTTCCTGGGCTGGCGCGAGGACGCCTCCAGCCTTTACCGGGCGGCCGACCTGTGCCTATTCCCGTCCCGCTTCGAACCCCTCGGCAACGTGGTGATTCAAGCCTGGGCGCACGACCTTCCCGTCGTGGCCGCCGCCAGCCAGGGTCCCAAGGACTTGATCCGCACCGAGGAGGACGGCCTGTTGGTCGCCATTGACGATGACGCCGCCCTGGCCGCCGCGGCCGCCCGCCTGATCGCGGACCGCGCCCTGGGCCGCAGACTGGCCGAGGCCGGCGCCGCCCGCCTCGCCGCCGAATTCTCCACCCGGCGCATCACCGCCCAGTGGCGCGAGCTGCTGCAACCCTACGGCGTCGGCTGATGTGCGGCATTGTCGGCCTGATCGGCAGCGGCGGCGCGGCCGCCGAAGCCGAGGCGATGGTGCGGACCATCGCCCACCGCGGCCCCGACGGGGTGCGAGTGGAGACCATCGAGGGCCTGCCCCTGGTCAAGGGCGCCCTGGCCCACGCCCGGCTGTCGATCATCGACCTGGAAGGCGGCTGGCAGCCGCTGCACGCCGCCGGCTGCACCGTGATCGGCAACGGCGAGATCTACAACTACCGCGAGCTGATCGAGGAGTTCGGGCTCCAGGACAAGCTGACCACCGGCTCGGACTTCGAGCCCCTGCTGCACCTGTACGCCAAGGAGGGCGAGAAAGCCTTCGACCGGCTGCGCGGCATGTACGCCTTCTGCCTGGTGGGAGCCGACGGCCGGGTCTGGCTGGTGCGCGACCCGTTCGGCATCAAGCCGCTCTACTACAGCCAGGCCGAGGGGGTGCTGAAGTTCGCGTCCGAGCCACGCGCCCTGCTGGCGCCGCCGTCCGGCCCCAACCGCAACGTCCCCGGCATCGACAACGAGCCGCTGCAGGACCTGCTGGCGCTCAACTATTCGGTGGGCCGCAACACGGTTTTCCGCGGCGTCCGGCGGCTGAAACCGGGCGAGATCGCCGAGGTCGTCTACGGCCGTCCGGCGCCCAAGCGCGTGCGCTCGCCCCTGCCCAAGCCCAAGCCCCTGCCGCACGACGAGCAGGGCCTGCTCAACGCCCTGGACCGGGTGCTGGAGGACAGCGTCAACGTCCACCAGCGCTCCGACGTGCCCTACGGCCTGTTCCTGTCCGGCGGCGTCGATTCCACGGTGATCGCCGCCATGATGAGCCGGCTGAACGAGCGGCCGGTGACCGCCTACACCTGCGGTTTCGAGACCGCTTCGGGCAAGACCGGGGTGCGCGACGAGCGCGGCCCGGCGGAGAAGGTGGCGCGGGCGCTGAACCTCGACTGGCGCGACATCGCCTTCACCGAGGAGGATTTCTGGCGCGTGCTGCCCTCGGTCGCCCACGCGCTGGACGAGCCCACCGTCGACTACGCCGCCCTGCCCACCTACAAGCTGGCGGAAGCGGCCA
This sequence comes from Caulobacteraceae bacterium, assembly GCA_028291305.1. Taxonomy (GTDB): domain Bacteria; phylum Pseudomonadota; class Alphaproteobacteria; order Caulobacterales; family Caulobacteraceae; genus BOG-938. The sequence goes on along the minus strand of JAQGII010000476.1, from coordinate 2,863 downwards.
AGGGGACGCTGACCGTGGTGCTCACCGGCGAAGGCGGCGACGAGCTGTTCGGCGGCTACGGCCGCTATCGCCGCGCCCTGCGCCCAGCCATCTTCGGCGGCCGCGAGGCCGGCCCGCGGGCCGACAGCGTGTTCTTGCGCGACCACGGCCGCGCGGCCGTGGAGCGCTGGCGCCAGGCGACCGAGCCCCAGGGCGCGGAGATGGCGGGCCTCAGCCGCCTGCAGCAGGCCCAGGCCCGCGACATCAACGGCTGGCTACCGAGCGACCTGCTGCTCAAGCTGGACCGCTGCCTGATGGCCCACGGGCTGGAAGGGCGCACGCCCTTCCTCGATCCTGAGGTGGCGCGGTTCGGCTTCTACCTGCCCGACCGGTTCAAGGTGCGCGGACGCATGGGCAAATGGCTGCTGCGCCGCTGGCTGCACCGGCATTGTCCCGGCGCCGACCCCTTCGCCCGCAAATCGGGCTTCACCACTCCCGTCCAGGCCTGGATCGCCCCCCGCGCCGCCGAACTCGGCCCACGCATCGCCGCGCTGGAAGGGGTGCGCAACACCTGCGACCTGCAGGCCGTGCGCGCGGTATTCGACGAGGAGCGGTATACAGAACACCGCTGGCCCCTTCTGTTCTTCGCGGTATGGTGGGGTATTCACGCGGAACGGATGACGCCCAAAGAAGCGCTCGGACGCCTGATCAACGAGACCTAAAAACAAAAACTTGGGAGAAGATTTCCATGCGTTTCAGCCTGGCCCTCGCGGCCTCCGTCATCGCGCTTGGCCTGCCGGCCCTGGCGACCGCCACCGCCTTCGCGCAGGTCGAGACCAAGCCGCCGGAAGTGCCCACGGAGAAGCCCGCCTTCGCCGGCCAGACCCGCGCCCCCACGGTGAAGACCAAGGCCGCCTATGAACTGACGACCCTGGCTACGGGCCTGAACCATCCCTGGGGCATGGCCGTCTCGCCCCGGGGCAGCATCCTGGTGACCGAACGCGCCGGGCGCCTGCGGGTGATCGGCCCGGACGGCAAGCTCGGCGATCCGGTCAGCGGCGTGCCCGAGGTGGTCGCCTCGGCCGGAGGCGGGCCCGGCTCCAGCCAGGCCGGCCTGTTCGACGTGGTCTTCAGCCCCGACTTCGCCGCCGACCGCACGATCTTTTTCAGCTATTTCGCCAAGAGCCCGGCCGACGGCCTGCTGCGGCTGACGGTGGCCCGCGCCAAGCTGTCGCCGGACAACAAGGCGCACAGCGACCTCAAGGTGATCTTCGCCGCCGAGCCGGGCTACGACAAACAGCTGAACATCGGCGGCCGCCTGGCCTTCGCCAGGGACAAGACCCTGTTCATCAGCGTCGGCGACCGCTTCCAGCTGATGGACAAGGCCCAGAGCCTGGACAACGACCTGGGCAAGATCGTGCGGATCAACGCCGACGGCTCGATCCCCAAGGACAACCCCTTCGTCGGCAAGGCCGGCGCCCGGCCGGAGATCTGGTCCTACGGCGTGCGCAACACCGAAGGCCTGACCCTCAACCCGGCCGACGGCCGCATCTGGGAAGTCGAACACGGCCCGCGCGGCGGCGACGAGATCAACCGCCCCGACGCGGCCAAGAACTACGGCTGGCCGGTGATCACCTACGGCGAGGACTATAACGGCAAACCGATCAAGGACGGCATCACCGCCAAGGCCGGCTTGGAGCAGCCGCTCTACTACTGGGACCCGGTGATCGCCCCCTCCGGCCTGGTCGCCTATTCGGGCAAGATGTTCCCCGAGTGGAAGGGCAACCTGCTGGTCGGCTCGCTGAAGCAGATGCACGTGGCCCGCGTGGTGCTGGACGGGACCAAGGTGGTCGGCGAGGAGCGCCTGTTCCCCGAAATCGGCGCCCGCATCCGCGACGTGGTGGAGGGCCCGGACGGCGCCCTCTATCTGTCGACCGACGAGGAGGCGGGCAAGGTGATCAAGGTCACGCTGAAGAAATAGGATCCGCATTCCGCAACGAACGAAAGGCCGGCGCCAGAGCGCCGGCCTTTTTTCTGCGCGCTTCACCCCCAGGGCGGAATGGCGGGCCTAGTCGTGATCCGTCGGCCCGCCCTCGACCTGTTGCTCGCGGCCGACGATCGAGCCTTCCTTGAACAGGTATTCGCGCAGGTTCTCGTCGAACACCGGATCGGCGCGGCGCAGCCATTCCAGCACCATCGAGGCGTGCTCGATCTCCTCGTGGGCGTTGTGCAGCAGCACGGCCCTCAGCTCGGCGTCGTCGGTGTCGTCGGCCCGCTGATAGTACCAGTCGACCGCCTCCAGTTCCTCCATCAGCGAGGAGATCGCATAGTGGATCTTCTTGGTGTGGTTGCTGAGTTTCTCGATCGGGACGTGGAAGCCTTCGCTGGACATCGAGCACTCTCCTGAACGGTAGCCGGCTGCATCGCCCTGCAAAGCGATCCGCGACGGCAAAAGGTTCAGATCGAGGTTGCCAGCATGTCGGCCACGCGCTCGCCGATGGCCAGCGAACTGGTCAGGCCGGGGCTCTCGATGCCGAACAGGGCCACCAGCCCGGCCATGCCGTGATGCTCGGGGCCGTCGATGCGGAAGTCCGGCTGCGGCTCGCCGGGCCCGTGCAGCTTGGGGCGGATGCCCGCATAGTCGGGGACCAGGGCGCCGTCGGGCAACGCCGGCCAGAAATGGCGGACGTAGTCATAGAAGCCCGCGGCCCGCGACGGGTCGACGTTGTAGTCCTCGGTCTCGACGAACTGCAGGTCCGGTCCGAAGTGGGCGCGGCCGCCCAGGTCGCGCTTGTAGTGCACCCCCAGGGCGCCGACGATCGGCGGCGGATAGACCAGGCGCTGGAACGGCGGCTTGCCGTTCAGGGCGAAGTAGACGCCCTTG
>JAQGII010000426.1 GCA_028291305.1 Caulobacteraceae bacterium | reverse complement strand
CGGTAGACCGGCATGCGCGAGTGCTCGACCTCGGCGAACTGGCGCACCACCTCCTCGAAGGCGGTGGAGATGTCGATGGCCATGATGTCGGCGCGCGGCGTCATCACGTCGCTGACCCGCAGGGTCTTGAACACCTCGGCCTGGTCGACGATGTCGACCCCGCTGCCGGGAGACGGCAGGGCGGGGGTCGCCTCGCCACGCTCGTCGTGCTTGTGGCCGCGGCGCCAGCGGCGCCACACGGCCCGCATCCCCCGGCTCTGAGGGGCCTGGAGGGGTTCGGACGGGAGGCTGGCGTTCGGCTGGTCGGTCGACATGGGTGCGGGCGTCAAGCGCGCTCGGAGGCGTAAGGGTCCGACACGCCCAGGGTCTCCAGGATGGACCGCTCCAGGGCCTCCATGGCCTCGGCTTCGCCGTCCGTCTCGTGATCGTAGCCCAGAAGGTGCAAAACACCATGCACGCTGAGGTGCATCAGGTGATGTTCCAGCGTCTTGCCCTGATCGGAGGCCTCCCGCGCGCAGACGCCGTAGGCCAGGGCGATGTCGCCGATCTGGCCCGCGGGGTTGGCGGCGGCGGGGAAGGACAGCACGTTGGTCGGCCCGGCCTTGCCGCGGAAGCGCTGGTTCAGCGCCGCCACCGCATCGTCGTCGGCCAGCAGCACCGCCACCACCAGCTCCATCCCGCCGTCCTGCGGCGCCAGCTCGTCCAGCACCGCCAGGCAGGCGCGTGTGACGATGGCTTCGGCGTTCGGCAGGGCCGCGGTCCAGGCTTCGGCCTCGGTGTCGACCTCGATCATCGGGCTAGATCGAACCCGGCGAGGAATCCGCCGGCAAACCGGCCTGGCGCGCCGAATCGGCGTCGTAGGCGCGCACGATCCGCTCCACCAGCGGGTGGCGCACCACGTCCTCGGCCTTGAAACGGGCCACCGCCACGCCCTTGACCCCTTCCAGGATGCCCACCGCGTGGGCCAGGCCGGAGTCGCCGCGATTGGGCAGGTCGACCTGGGTCGGGTCGCCGGTGACGGCCATCCGCGCGCCCTCCCCCAGACGCGTCAGCACCATCTTCATCTGCAGGCGGCTGGCGTTCTGCGCCTCGTCGACGATGACGAAGGCCTGGTTGAGGGTGCGGCCGCGCATGAAGGCGATGGGGGCCACCTCGATCTCGCCCTTGTCGCGGCGGCGGCGCAGCTGGTCGGCGCCCAGGATGTCGTTGAGGGCCTCCCACACCGGGGCCATGTAGGGATCGACCTTCTCGGTCAGGTCGCCGGGCAGGAAGCCGAGCCGCTCGCCGGCCTCAACCGCCGGGCGGGAGACGATCAGCCGGTCGACCTCGCCGCGCAGCAGCAGGCTGGCGCCGTGGGCCACGGCCAGGAAGGTCTTGCCGGTGCCGGCCGGGCCGACCCCGAACACCAGCTCGCAGGTTCCGAGCATGTCGAGATAGGCGGCCTGGGCGGCGGTCTTGGCGGTGATGGCGCCGCGCTTGCCCAGCGGCAGGCCCGAGGATCCGCCGGGGCCCGGCTCGCCGGTGCGGGCGGAGGCGATGGCGATGCGCACGTCGGCCTCGTTGACGTCGGCGCCGGTCTGCACCCGGGCGGCGATGGTCTGCACCGCCTTCTTGGCGGCGGCCCGGCCGCGCACGTCCCCGCGCAGGGACACGCCGCCGCCGGGGGTCTCCACCAGCACGCGGAAGGCGTCCTCGATCAGCGCGGCGTGGCGGCTGGCCGGACCGGAGATGGCGCGGGCCTGGTCTTCGTCGAGCGCGATGAACTCTTCGGCGTCGCGGCTCATGCGGGTTCTCCGACGGGCGCCGGCGCGAGCTCGCCGGTCAGGCTGTTCATGGCCGCCTTGCCGATGCGCACCGGCGCGATCCGGCCGATCAGGTGGGCGGGGCCGTCGACGTGGACCGCCTGCAGATAGGGGCTGCGGCCGAGGATCTGGCCGGCGTGCCGGCCGGGACGCTCGAACAGCACCGGCAGGGTGCGCCCGACCTGGGCGTCGTTGAACGCCTTCTGCTGCTGCATGAGCAGGGCGTTGAGCCGCGCCAGCCGCTCGTCCTTGACCTCTTCGGCGACCTGCCCGGCCATGGCCGAGGCGGGGGTGCCGGGGCGGCGCGAATATTTGAACGAGAAGGCCGAGGCGTACCGGGTCTCGCGGATCAGCCGCAGAGTGGCCTCGAAATCCGCCTCGGTCTCGCCGGGGAAGCCGACGATGAAGTCGCCGGAGATGGCCATGTCCGGCCGCGCCGCGCGCATGCGCCCGATCAGGTCCAGATAGCTCTGGGCGGTATGGCCCCGGTTCATGGCGCGCAGGATCCGGTCCGAACCCGACTGCACCGGCAGGTGCAGATAGGGCATCAGGGCCTCGACCTCGCCGTGGGCGGCGATCAGCGCCTCGTCCATGTCGCGCGGGTGGCTGGTGGTGTAGCGCAGGCGGTCGAGCCCGGGGATCTCGGCCAGGCGGCGGATCAGGCCGGCGAGCCCGCCCTCGCCGGCATAGGCGTTGACGTTCTGGCCGAGCAGGGTGACCTCGCGCACGCCCTGCGCCGCAAGCGCCTGGGCCTCCGCCTCGATATCCCCGGCCGGCCGCGAATATTCCGCGCCGCGGGTATAGG